>CAMURM010000171.1 GCA_947097535.1 uncultured Selenomonas sp. | reverse complement strand
GCTTCTGGGATGAGCCTGTGACGATGGATTGGGTCTTCAACTACGTCCCGCGTCGCTGGTAGTCTGTTGCTGCTCACGAGTCCGTGAAGCAAGTCTTTCCTAAAGGGCATAAGCCCACCACCATCCAATGGGTGGCGGTGGGCTTTCCTTTCATATTGACTTCCTATAGATAAAGTGAGGTGCAGAATATGCTGCAGATGTTCCTGCAACAGTTTGTGCCGGCGATGGAGCAGGTGCTGACGCTTGCTGTGCCGCTCGGCATCCTTTTCGCCATCCTGCGGCGGCTGCCGCTCGAAAAGTATCGCCGCAATTATAACACTGCGATTCATTGGGGCTTCTGGCTTTCCGTCGCCATCGTGGCAGCTCGCGTCGGCACGCGAAACGCCGTGAGCCGCGAGGTCGCCGAAGCCGGCGCGATCGCCGTCGCCATGATCGCCGAGGTCGTGCTCGTCGCCATGCTCGCGCGCGGCGCGGGGCAGAAGGAGGAGCTTTCGCGCCCGCTGCAGGTTTCCGCCTGCGTCATCGGCGTCTTGCTCTTCTTCTATCACGGCATGGAGCTTTGGCTCATCCCCGTCGGCACGATCATCTCGGCGGCGGGCGACTACATGACGCAGACGGTCGCCGTGAAGCTCGCGGGCTTTGCCGCGGGGCTGTTCTTCGGCGTCGTCAGCTCCTTCGTCGCCTACAAGGCGGCGGCGGCGCTCAACCCGAGGCGGCTCTTTTTCGTCTTCGTCATTCAGGCGGGCGCCATGTTCATCCAGCAGGGGATCTTCCTCGTGCAGGTGCTGATGGCGCGGCACATCCTCGACAGCGCGGCGCTGCTTTCCATCATGGCGCCGATCATCGACCACTCGTCGTGGCTCATCTTCATCATCTTCTTCGCGCTGCTCTTCGTGCCGCTGACGCTCTTCTCGCAGAAGAAGCCGGCGCGTCCTGCCGGCACGAATCCCGCCCAGTACCGCCGCATGATCATGCAGGCGATGCACAAGAGGCGCTGGGGTACGGCGACGGTGCTGTTCCTCGCGGGCATGGTCTTCTTGTCGAGCTTCGGCGCGAGCTATGCGAACCGCAAAGAAGAACTCGTGCCTGCTGTCCCTGTGACGGCGGTTGACGGCTTCGTCGACGTGGATCTCTCGGCAGTCAACGACGGACATCTGCATCGCTTCGTCTATCAGACGGCGAGCGGCCAGATGGTGCGCTACATCGTGATTTTGAAGGGTGGAAATTCCTACGGCGTCGGGCTTGACGCCTGCGAGATCTGCGGTCCGACGGGCTACTACGAGAAGGACGGGCAGGTCATCTGCCGCCTGTGCGACGTCATGATGAACAAGGCGACGATCGGCACGAAGGGCGGCTGCAATCCGATTCCCATCGAATACAGCGTGGCGGACGGCAAGCTGCGCGTGCCGCAGGACGCCTTGGACAAGGCGCGCGACGTGTTCCGCTGATGCGTGAAGGAGGGATACAATGTTTTGGCAGATGGTAAAGGGCGCGCTGATTCGCCAGAGGAAGCGCTTCTTCCTCATCGCGCTGACGGCGGCTCTCGGCGTATCGCTGGCCGCCGCCATGCTCAACGTCATGTTCGACATCGGCGAGAAGGTCAATCAGGAGCTAAAAGCTTACGGCGCGAACATCACGGTCACGCCGAAGACGGCTTCCGTGCTGCAGGACGTCTACGGCCTTGAGGGCGGGCGCAAAGAATATTTGAACGAGGCGGATGCGGCGAAGATCAAGACGATCTTCTGGACGAACAACATCGTCGCTTTCGCGCCCGAGCTTTCGGGCGAAATCGCTCTCGCGGACGGCAAGAATGTGCCGATCATGGGCACGTGGTTCGACCACGAGCTTGAACTGCCGACGGGCGAGAAGATGCAGACGGGCGAGAAGGAAATGAAGTCGTGGTGGAAGATCGACGGCGCGTGGCCGACGGAAAGCCCCGACGAGGCGCTGGCGGGCGTGAAGCTCGCAGACGCTCTGGGGCTGAAGCCAGGCGATACGGTTTCCTATCGCACGAAGGACGGCGCGGAAAGGTCGCTGAAGATCACGGGCGTCGTCACGGGCGGCGGCGCAGAGGACGACGCATTGACCGTGAACCTCGCGCTCGCGCAGGAGCTTCTGGGCGCTGCCGGAAAGATCGACAAGATCGAAGTCTCCGCCGTCACGACGCCCGAGAACGACCTTGCGCGAAAGGCGGCGGAGAACCCCGAGCGCCTTTCGCAGAAGGAGCGCGAGATCTGGTACTGCACGGCCTACGTCAGCTCGATCGCTTTCCAGATCGAGGAGGCGATTCCCGGCTCTTCGGCGCAGCCCGTGCGGCAGATCGCCGAGTCCGAGGGCAAGATTCTTGAAAAGACGCAGATGCTCATGCTGCTCATCACAGGGCTTTCGCTTCTGTCGGCGGCGCTCGGCGTGTCGAACCTCGTCAGCGCGAACATCATGGAGCGAAGCCGCGAGTTTGGTCTCATGAAGGCGCTCGGCGCGACCGACCTCTCCGTCGTGCTCATGGTGCTCGCCGAAATCTTCATCGCGGGTGCCTTGGGCGGCTTCTTCGGCTACTTCGGCGGCCTGGCGCTCGCGCAGGCGATCGGGCAGACGGTCTTCGGCTCAAGCATTGCGAACAATCTCGTCGTCATCCCCATCGTGGGCGGACTCATGGCTCTGATGCTCCTCATCGGCAGCCTGCCCGCCATCCGCATGCTTCTCTCCTTGCAGCCCGCAAGCGTCCTTCATGGCAGGTGATTTGATATGGCAGGAAGAATAAAGATACTGGAAATGTTTCTGCGCATGATCGTGCGGGCGCTCTTCCGCCAGAAGTCGCGCATGTTCGTCGCGCTCCTGGCGGTCGCGGTCGGCGCGGCGATCATCTCGGGCATGATCACGGTCTACCGCGAGGTGCCCGCGCAGCTCGGGCGCGAGTTCCGCGCCTACGGCGCGAACGTGCTGCTCTTGCCGGCGGGCGAGGCGAAGACCTTCGACTCCGCCGCCTTGCAGAAGGCGCGTGAGGCACTGGCGGGACGCGACGTCGTCGGTCTTGCGCCATTTCTCTACGAGCGCCTTGAGGTCAACAAGCAGCCCGTCCTGACAGGCGGCACGGACTTCGAGGAAATCAAGAAGGTCAGCCCCTATTGGATGGTCAAGGGCGAGTACCCAAAGGCGGGCGAGCGCGAGATCCTTCTGGGCGCCGAGATGGCTTCGAAGATCGCGCGTGATACGGACAAGCTCATCGGGCAGACCGTCTCGGTCAGCGCGGGCGAGGGCAAGGCCATGCTCTCCTTCACCGTCTCGGGCATCGTCTCGACGGGCGGCAAGGAAGAGCAGTTCGCCTTCCTGAACCTCGACGAGCTGCAAAAGATCGTCGAGAAGCCCGGCGCTGTCGGACTCGCACAGCTCAGCGTCGTCGCGGACGGCGACAGTTTGAAGTCCGTCGAGGACGCCGTTCGCACCGCGAATATCGGCATCGAGCCGCAGGAGGTGCAGCAGATCGCACACTCGGAGTTCAACGTCTTGAAGAAGCTCGAAGTTCTGATCCTTCTCGTGACGATCATCGTCCTCATTTTGACGCTCATCTGCGTGACGACGACGATGACGGCGGTTGTTACGGAGCGCCGCCGCGAGATCGGTCTCAAGAAGGCGCTCGGCGCTTCGAATGCAAACATCGTCATGGAGTTCCTCGGCGAGGGATGCGTGCTCGGCCTTGTCGGCGGCCTTCTGGGCAGCGGCTTCGGCTACCTCTTCGCACAGAGCGTCAGCATCAACGTCTTTTCGCGCGGCATCGCCTTTGCTCCGGGCATCGCCGTGCTCGCCGTCGTCTTGTCCGTCATCGTGACGGGCGTCGCGAGCCTCATTCCTGTGCGCATCGCGACGAGCGTTGACCCCGCCATCGTCTTGCGGGGAGAGTAGGAGGGTTTTATGAGTCTATTGGAATTGAAAGACGTGACGATGGCCTACGGCGGCAAGGTCAAGGCGCTCGACAACGTCAACCTCAAGGTGGAAAAGGGCGATTGGCTCGCCGTCATGGGGCCTTCCGGCTCGGGCAAGACGACGCTCATGAATATCATCGGCTGCATGGATCACGCGACGAGCGGCACGGTGCTTCTGGACGGCATCGACATCACGAAAGTCTCCGACCACGAGCTGACGCTCCTGCGCCGCGACAAGATCGGCATTGTCTTCCAGCAGTTTCACATGATCCCGTACTTGACGGCGATCGAAAACATCATGGCGGCGCAGTACTATCACAGCATCCCCGACAAGAAGGAAGCGCTCGAAGCGCTCGACCGCGTGGGGCTTGCCGACCGCGCCGACCATCTGCCGAGCCAGCTTTCGGGCGGCGAGCAGCAGCGCGTCTGCATTGCGCGCGCTCTCATCAACTACCCCGTGCTCATCCTTGCGGACGAGCCGACGGGCAACCTCGACGAGGTCAATCAGAACCTCGTCATGAAGATCTTCCGCGAACTGCACGCGGAAGGTCATACGATCCTCACGGTCACGCACTCCGCCGAGGTCGGCGCGGCAGCGGAGCGCTGCGTCATCAT
>CAMURM010000170.1 GCA_947097535.1 uncultured Selenomonas sp. | reverse complement strand
GCTCGCGGTGGTCGCCCTGCGCCTGCATCAGCTCGTTGTACTTCTTGATCTTCACTTCGTACTGCGCCTTGACCTCCGCCTGCGAACGCATCTTCGGCGGACGAGAAGAGACTTCCGGCACTTCATTCATACTCATGCAATCAGCCTTCTTTCCTTTTATATTATACTGCACTTCACACATGCATGATCATACTGTACTTTATTTCTCTTTCGCCGAAGATGAAAAAAATCCTCCTTTGTTTTGGGAAGTGCTGATTCTCAGCACTTCCTTGAGATACATGTCATGTTACGCTTAACGCCCATCTCCACTTCGTCGTAAGGCTTTTTGCTGCGTTTGTAACTTGTTTTCCCAATCGGCACGCGAGTGCTGCAAAAATTCATGCACGAGATAGTCCGGGCGGATGATATCGACGATATTCCGTGCTGCTTCCGTGTGGAATGGCTGATGTTGATCCACCTCAAGCACATAGTCCATGGCTTCTTTCCAGCTCAGGGGAGAATACTCGCCTGCATGGTCGCGCATCATGCGCTTCGTGTAGCTGCCTGAAAGCGACTGATGAAGATGTGTGCCATAGATCCGCGCACCAAGCTCGCCAAGATTTTGATAAATCTTTTTCACGTATCGTGCGCCGTCTTCCTCGCTTTCAAGATCAAGATTCGTATTCATCAGATGCCCAACATCAAGCACGAAGCCGGTATCAACATAGGAGACACGCTCCAAAAGTTTACTTGCCAACAGCGGCTTCTGAAAGGTAAGTCCCGGCCACCAGAGGTTTTCAAAAAGAAAGCGACAGCTTGCAGGAATCTCGGCTGCGATTTCATTGACAAGTTCAATCGTTCCTTCAATGACCTCCTCATCGGAATGTGCAAACTCGCGCGTATACATCTCCGCTGTCACATTGTGTGCAACATGAAATACGACATACTGCGGCCGGCAAGCCGCCGCCTGCCGTAAGTTCTTTTTCCATGATGCGATCCAATCTCCAACATCAAGAGAGCCATAATAGGCACGGATATTGTCTTCACTGCCAAAGGCATCGAGGAGCGCCACCCGATCGCCGCGCCAAAAATCAAGCCATGAGGGCCAAAAAAGCAAATGCACACCTTTGATGTACGCCGGCGGATACATTGCCCGATCCCAAGGCGCACAAAGCATAAGCTCTATTCCGTCGAGCTCATATCGCTGAAGAATCTTCGTAAGAGTGTCCGCCTTATTTTGCAATAGGTTCTCTATGTCACAGTCCGCATTTGAAATATTAGCAAGTTTAAGCATGAAACCTCCTAAATTCTATAAGAAAAGACCAAACGGTCAAGGCTGTAGACGCAAATCGAATGGCTCTTTTATGTAAGTCGAGTGAATATCTAGTATTTATTTTATCTGAAAACTCTATGTATTGCGAAATAAGTCTAACACAGACAATCAGACATCGTCAACGAAATACTACATGTACAACTGCAACAGAAGCAGTAATCGCAACAACATACGATGCGATTCACAAAAATGCCCCCGAGCGGATATAGCCGATCGGGGGCATTCACAACATTTTATAAATTTCTAATTTCTATCCACTTTATTCATCGTAATTTCACGCCTCCGTGCCTTCCTGTGCGCGCGCCGCTTCGGGGCGCATGTGCGGGAAGAAGAGCACGTCGCGGATCGACGAGCTGTCCGTCAGCAGCATTACGAGGCGGTCGATGCCGATGCCGAGGCCGCCCGTCGGCGGCAGGCCGTATTCCATCGCCGTGATGTAGTCGCTGTCCATCGGGTGCGCCTCGTCGTCGCCGGCTTCGCGCTGCTTCAGCTGCTCTAAGAAGCGCTCCTTCTGATCGATCGGATCATTGAGCTCCGTGAAGCCGTTCGCAAGCTCGCGCCCGTAGACGTAGAACTCGAAGCGGTCGGTGATGCGCGGATCCTCGGGGTTGCGCTTCGCCAAGGGCGAGATCTCCGTCGGATGACCCGTGATGAAGGTCGGCTGGATCAGGGATTCTTCGACCTTCGCCTCGAACGCCTCGTTCAGGATGCCGCCGATGCCGTGCTTTTCCTCGTAGGCGACGCCGATCGCGTCCGCCATGGCGCGCGCCTCCTCGACTGTCTTCGCGCTCATGAAGTCCTGCCCCGTCGCTTCCTTCACGGCGTCGTTCATGCTGATGCGGCGAATCTTCGCGAGGTCGATCTCCGTGCCCTCGTAGGTCAGCGCCGTCGTGCCGAGCACGTCTTGCGCCGCCTGGCAGCAGATGCCTTCCGTCACGTCCATGAGGTCGTTGTAATCGGCATACGCCTGATAAATCTCGATGGACGTGAACTCGGGATTGTGGCGCACATCGATGCCTTCGTTGCGGAAGATGCGCCCGATTTCGTAGACACGCTCCAAACCGCCGACGATGAGGCGCTTCAAATTCAGCTCCGTCGCGATGCGCAAGTAGAGCTTCATGTCGAGCGCGTTGTGGTACGTCACGAAGGGACGCGCCGCCGCGCCGCCCGCGATCGTCGACATCACGGGCGTCTCCACTTCGAGGAAGCCGCGCTCGTCAAGGTAGCGGCGAATCGACTGGATGATCTTCGTGCGCGCGATGAACGTGTCCTTGACCTCGGGATTCATGATGAGGTCGACGTAGCGCTGACGATAGCGCATCTCCACGTCCTTCAAGCCGTGGAACTTCTCGGGCAGCGGCCTGAGCGACTTGGAAAGAAGCGCGAAGTCGTCGACGCGCACCGTGAGCTCGCCGCGCCGCGTGCGAAAGACGATGCCTCGCACGCCGATGATGTCGCCGATGTCTAAGAGCTTGAACTCCTTATACTTCTCCTCGCCCAGGATGTCGAGCTTGAAGTAAATCTGAATCTTGCCCGAGAGGTCCATGAGCACGGCAAAGCTCGCCTTGCCGTGGCCGCGAATCGCCATCAGGCGTCCGGCGATGCTGACCTCTTCCGTGCTCTCCGCCTCTTCTCCGAGCGAGGCAAACTCGTCGAGCACCGCCGCCGCATGGTGCGTGACCTCGTAGCGATGCCCGAAAGGAGCGACGCCCATCTCGCGGAACTTCTCCATCTTCTCGCGGCGCACGCGCATGAGGTCGTTCAAATCTTCCTTCGTCGCCGCGTCCTGCTTCTTCTCTGCCAATGTTTCCTCTCCTATTCCTTATTCCTTATGATGCCTTGATTTCCACGACCTCGTACTGGATGACGCCGGCGGGTGCATGGACGTCGACGCGGTCGCCGACCTTCTTGCCGATGATCGCCGCGCCGACGGGCGATTCATTCGAAATTTTGAACTCCGTCGGGTCAGCCTCCGCCGAGCCGACGATCGTATACGTCTCCTGCTCATCGAACTCGACGTCCTTGATCACGACGGTGCTGCCCATCTGCACGCTGTCGGACGAGGCGCCGCCCTTGATGATGTCGCTGTTTCGTATCTTCGCTTCGAGGTCGAGAATCTCGCCCTCAAGGAACGCCTGCTCGTTCTTCGCATCGTCGTACTCCGAGTTTTCCGACAGGTCGCCGAGCGCGATCGCCGCCTTGAGCCGCTCCGACACCTCGATGCGCCGCACGCTCTTCAAGTAGTCGAGCTTCTCCTGCAGCTTCTTATAGCCCTCTTCTGTCAGCATTACACGCTTTTCTGCCATCAAAATTCCCCTTTTCCCGCTGCATGGACCACGTCCACGATAGTTGCTTCCGTATATCCTATCATTATAGGTAGCAAGCCGCGCCTTGTCAATGAACGGCGGCTTCGAGCCTCTCAAAATTTTTCGTCTGCTGCCAGAATGTCTGCCTGCGCCTTCTGCGGCAGGTGCGAGGCGAGCGCGAGCTTCTTCTCGCGCGGCAGGCGCTTGATCTCACACTCGCGGCGCTGCGCCTCGCTCTTTTCTGTGAACTCTTCATAATAAAGGAGCCGCACGGGACAGCGGCTCCTCGTATACTTTGCACCCTTGCCCGCGTTGTGCGCGGCGAGGCGCTTCTCCAAATCGTTCGTCCAGCCCGTATAAAGCGTGCCGTCCGCACAGACGAGCATGTAGGTGAACGCCTTCACCTCAGTCCTTTTCCTCACGGCGGATCGTGACCTTCTCCATGACAACCTTCGCGAGCGGCTTATCCTGAAAATCCGTGTCGACCTTGCCGATCGCACGCACGACGTCCATGCCCTTGACGACCTTGCCGAAGACCGAATGATGTCCGTCGAGCCACGGCGTCGCCGCCAGCGTGATGAAGAACTGCGAGCCGCCCGTGTTCGGCCCCGCGTTCGCCATCGACAGGATGCCCTCGTCATCATGCTTCAAATCCTTGTGGAACTCGTCGGGAATCGTGTAGCCGGGACCGCCCGTGCCCATGCCGTTCGGGTCGCCGCCCTGGATCATGAAGCCGTCGATCACGCGGTGGAAGATCAGCCCGTCGTAGAAGCCCTTCTCCGCAAGGTCGATGAAATTCTTCACCGTGATCGGCGCCTTGTCCTCGAAAAGCTCGATCTCAAACGTGCCCTTATTCGTCTCAAAAACTGCAATGGGGTTTGCCATTTTCTTCGCTCCTTTGTCCTTGTCATTCATGCCTGCCGCCGAGCAGCCCGTCGTAAAGAGGACGAACGTCG
>CAMURM010000169.1 GCA_947097535.1 uncultured Selenomonas sp. | reverse complement strand
AAGTCGGCGGCGAAGGAGCTCGCTTCGCGCGGCATCACGGTCAACGTCGTCGCACCGGGCTTCATCGGCACGGACATGACGGCAGGTCTTTCGGAGGCCGTCAAGGAGAAGGCGCTCGCGGACATTCCGCTCGGCAAGATGGGCGAGCCGAAGGATGTGGCAAATGCCGTCCTTTTCCTCGCATCGGATCAAGCGTCCTATATCACAGGACAGGTCGTCAATGTAGACGGCGGCATGGTCATGTGATATAAATATAGAGGGAAACATTGAAATACGCAGTGAATCCCAAGAAGTGGCACCGGAGGGAGGTGAATTGTAGTGGCGACTTTTGATAAAGTGAAAGATATCGTTGTGGAACAGCTCGGCGTTGAGGCGGATGAGGTTTCCATCGATTCTACTTTTATTGACGATCTGGGAGCAGATTCCCTGGATATCGTTGAGCTCATCATGGCATTCGAAGAGGAGTTCGGAATCGAGATTCCGGACGAGGCAGCGGAAAAGATCAAGACCGTTCAGGATGTCGTAACTTACATTGACCAGCACAAAGAAGACGAGGGGAAGTAACTCGTCACCTTTCCTGAAGAGAGTCCCGTGAAGTTTCTTCACGGGATTTTCTCAAGGAATAAGAAATATCCCGGGGAATACTGACACATCAGGTATTCCCTCGATTGGAGGAGTGGAGTTGAAGCTTCCAGAGCTGAAAATTGGCGAAAAGATAGCAAAGATCCCCATCATTCAGGGTGGCATGGCAATTCGCCTATCGACGGCAAAGCTGGCGGCCGCTGTGGCCAGTCAGGGAGGTATCGGCCTCATCGCCGCTTCGGGGCTCAGCGACGAAGAACTGCGCTACGAGATTCGTCTGGCGCGCTCTTTGACGAAGGGCATCATCGGCATCAACATCATGGTGGCAGCGCGGGAATTCAGCCGTGTCGTAAAGACGGCGATCAGCGAGGGCATCGACCTCGTCGTCGCGGGCGCGGGCTTTTCGCGTGACATGTTCGGTCTGGGCAAGGAGTCGGGAACACCGATCGTGCCCATTGTCTCCTCTGTTAAACTTGCGAAAATTTCACAGCGTCTTGGCGCCTCGGCGATCGTCGTCGAAGGCAAGGAAGCCGGCGGTCACCTCGGTACGGACACCTCCGTGCGCGAGCTGATACCCGACATCCGCAAAGCCGTGGACATCCCCGTCATAGCGGCGGGCGGCGTTCTCACGGGTCAGGACATTGTTGATCTCATAAAGATGGGCGCCGACGGCGTGCAGATGGGCTCGCGCTTCGCCGCGAGCGAGGAGTCGAACGCGGCTCCCGCCTTGAAGGAGTTCTACCTGAAGGCGCAGCCCGAGGACATCGTCCTCATCCACAGCCCCGTGGGGCTGCCGGGGCGTGCCGTGCGGAACCCTTTCGCGGAGCGCATCATGAAGGGCAATGTGCCGCCGAAAAAGTGCGACAACTGTCTCAAGGAATGCGCGCACAACTTCTGTATCATCCGTGCGCTCATTCGTGCCGAGCAGGGCGATGTGGAGACGGGGCTCGTCTTTTCGGGCGAGTACATCTCCCGCATCAAGGAGATCCTTTCGGTCAAGGAGATCTTCCGTCGCCTGACCGCCGAGGTCGCGGCGATCTGTTAGAAAATCCGCGAGACAGAGGAAAAAGGTTCAAAAAGCGCGCTTGTCTTTACAGTGCGTGCGGTTATGGAAAGACAGAGTGAGGTGTCATAGCTTGAGCAATCGTGTAGTTATAACGGGTCTGGGCGCGATCACGCCGATCGGCATTGGTAAGGAAGCCTTCTGGGAAGCGCTTCTCGCAGGAAAGAACGGCATCGACAAGATCACGCATTTCGACGCATCGGGCTGCCATGCGCAGATCGCGGGCGAGGTCACGGACTTCGATCCCGGTGCGTACATCGACAAGAAGGAAGCGAAGCGTATGGATCGCTATACGCAGTTCGCTGTCGCGGCGGCGAAGCTCGCCATCGAGGATGCGAAGCTCGATCTTGCGAAAGAGGACAGGGAGCGCATCGGCACGTTCATCGGCGCCGGCATCGGCGGCATTGAGACAATGCACAGCCAGTACCAGAAGCTCTTCGACAAGGGCCCGTCGAAGATCAGTCCCTTCTTTATCCCGATGATGATCGCGAACATGGCAGCGGGCCAGGTCGCCATCACCTACGGTCTGCACGGACCTTCGGCGTGCATCGTGACCGCCTGCGCGACGGGTACGGACTGCATCGGCCACGCACTGCGCGCCATTGAGAACGGCAAGGCGGACGTCGCCATTGCCGGCGGCACGGAAGCGAGCATCTCCGAGGCGGCCGTCGCGGGCTTCTGCGCGATGAAGGCTCTTTGCGCCGACCACAACGATGATCCGGCGCATGCCTCGCGCCCCTTCGACAAGAATCGCAGCGGCTTCGTCATGGGCGAGGGCGCAGGCATCGTCGTCCTCGAAAGTCTCGAGCATGCCCAGAAGCGCGGCGCGCACATCTACGCCGAGCTCGTCGGCTATGGTGCGAACGCCGACGCCTACCACGTCACGAGCCCGGCACCGCATGGCGAATACCAGGCGAAGTGCATGACGCGCGCCATCGAGGATGCAGGGCTCAAGCCTGCCGACATCGACTATGTAAACGCGCACGGCACGTCGACGAGCATGAACGACCGCGGCGAGACCGAAGCCATCAAGACGGCGCTCGGCGAAGCGGCGAAGGACGTATCCGTCAGCTCCATCAAGTCGATGACGGGACATCTGCTCGGCGCTGCCGGCGGCGTCGAATGCATCGCTACGGCGCTCGCCGTCGAAAACGACATGCTGCCGCCGACGATCAACTACGAAACCCCCGACGAGGGACTCGACCTCGACTATGTGCCGAACAAGGCGAAGCAGAAGACCGTGCGCGCGGCGATCTCCAACTCCTTCGGCTTCGGCGGCCATAACGCCTGCCTCGTCCTCAAGAAGTTCCAAGCATGAAAAAGGCGGCGGAGGTTTTGTCAAAAACGCGCAGGGAAGCCCTCGTGGAGCTTTCCGAACATCTCGGCATCGAGTTTCAGAACATCGTGCTGCTGCATGAAGCGCTCACGCATACCTCCTACGCAAATGAGGCGAAGAATAAGGGCGTCGTGCACAACGAACGCCTGGAATTTCTGGGCGATGCCGTTCTGGAACTGGCGACGAGCACCTACCTCTTCGAGCGCTTTCCCAACCGTCCCGAAGGCGAGCTGACGAAGGCGCGCGCCTCCATCGTGCGCGAGGCGACGCTCTCAAGGCGCGCGGCGGAGCTCAAGCTCGGCGAATACCTGCTGCTCGGTCACGGCGAAGCATCGATGGGCGGCGGACATCGCCCATCGATGCTTGCCGACGCCTTCGAGGCGGTCATCGGCGCGATCTACCTCGACCGCGGCTGGCAGACGGCGTACGACTACGTCCTGAAGCAGCTGCACGACGAGCTTCTGACCATCGACAGCGGCGAAAATATGAAAGACTACAAGACGACCCTGCAGGAAGTCGTGCAAAAGCACGTCGACCGCAAGATCGCCTACGAGCTGCTGACCGAGACAGGACCCGACCACGACAAGACGTTCGAGTTCGCCGTGCGCATCAACGACGCGGTCTACGGTACGGGCAAGGGCCGCAACAAGAAGGAAGCCGAACAAGGCGCAGCGCGCGAAGCATTGCGTAAGATGAAGAAGCTTTGAAAAGTCCACACAATAAAAAGCAGCAAGTATCCTTGGAACGTTGCCGAGGGTGCAGGCTGCTTTTTTTATCCCATGCGGTGCATGGAAAAAACGAGCCTGTGGTGTTATAATTAAGGAAACTACAACAAGGAGAAAACACTATGCCGGAGAATCTTGCGCGTCCTTATCAAGACACTACCTATGATCAACATGCAAAGCGTCTGCTTTCACAAAGAAGCATTATGGCGAGACTTCTCAAGCGAACCGTGCCGGAATTTGAAGAGGCCTCCATCACTGACATCGCAGAAAAATATATTGAAGGCACGCCGCAAATCAGCGAGATTCCTATTGACCGAGACAAGACGAATGTTGCACGGAATGTCCTACGTACACCGAAAGAACTCGTCGGTGATGTTACGGAAAATAGCAATCTCGCGGAAGGCTTGATTCGCTTCGACATTCTTTTTCACGCACGAGCGCCCCGCTCGGGCGAACTCATCACGCTGATCATCAACGTGGAAGCGCAGCGTACACAACGAAGCTCGAAACTCGGATATGCACTCTTGCGCAGAGCCGTCTATTATGCGAGCCGGTTGATCTCGTCGCAGATAGAAGAGGAGTTGAACAACATGTGCAATTTGAGTACGGGAATTTATGAGCAGGGTGTAGAGCGCGGCATAAAGAGCGGCATGAAGCGTGGTATGAAGCGCGGCATGGAGCGTGGCATGGCGCGTGGCATGGCGCGTGGGATGGAGTGCGGACGCGAAGAGGGGAAGGTTGATATCGTCCTGGAAATGCTGCGGAGGCAAATGCCGCTTGAAACGATTGCGCAGGTGTCGAAATTCTCGCCGGAACGGGTGAAAGAACTTGGGGAGAGGCACCACTTGCTCTAAGGAACCACTGATAAATTCAGCCACCCATCTTCACGCATCTGCGCTGTCCTCT
>CAMURM010000168.1 GCA_947097535.1 uncultured Selenomonas sp. | reverse complement strand
TGCGATATCAAGCCGCACAACATCCTCGTGATGGAGGACGGGCGCATCAAGGTCGCGGACTTCGGCATTGCGCGCGCCGTGAGCTCCGTCACCTCGACGTATACGGGAAATATCGTCGGCTCCGTCCACTATTTTTCGCCGGAGCAGGCGAAGGGCGCTTCGATCACACCGAAGTCGGACGTCTACTCGCTCGGCGTCGTTCTCTATGAAATGCTCACGGGCGAGCTGCCCTTTACGGGGGAAACGCCCGTCGGCATCGCCCTCAAGCATCTGCAGGAGGAGCCGCTTTCCGTTTCCGCGCTCGATCCTTCGATTCCACCCTTCGTCGATGCGCTCGTCTCCGAGCTCATGGCGAAGGATCCGAGCCAGCGCCCCGACAGCGGAACCGTCGTGCGGCAGATCGCGCAGGACGAAGCGATGCTTGGCGGCGCCTCCGCACCGACGCTCGATCCCTATGCGACGCAGGTGCTGCCGCGCGTGCGCGAGGCAGAGGTCGATTCCTCGCTCCTCTCGCGCCCAGGGCAGGCGGATTGGCAGCCCGCGCAGATGTCTTCTGTCGAGCATGAGGGAGGCGCGAAAAAGGCATATCGCTCCAAGGCATTCCTCTTCGTACTTTTCCTTGTCCTTTTCTTTGGCTTCTTTACGGGAGCCTTCCTTTCCTACGGCAAATTCTGGAGCAGCGCAGAGGTCGTAGTGCCCGATGTGACGGGGCAGACGCTCGCTGTAGCCAAGCAGAAGCTCGAAGATAAAAATCTGCGCGTGGACATCGCGGAGATGTATGATTCCAATGTGCCGACGGGGCAGGTCGTCAAGCAGGATCCCGAGGGCGGCTCCAAGGTCAAGGAGGAGCGCCTCGTGACCATCTATGTGAGCAAGGGCGGCGAAGAGGTCAGCATGCCCGAGCTCAAGGGGCTTCAAAAGTCGGCGGCAGAGGACAAGATCACGAGCGTCGGCTTGAAGCTCGGGGTCGTCACCGAAGAGTTTTCCTCGCAGCCTGCGGGCAAGGTCATCGCCCAGGATCCGCGCGCGGGAACGAAGATCAGCAAGGGGCAGGTCGTCGATCTCGTGATCAGCAAGGGCGAGCGCCCGCGCAAGGTCGCTGTGCCGAGCGTCGTCGGCGGCAAAGAAGCAGCCGCGAAGGACGCCATCGAAAATCGCGGTCTGCATGTAGGCTCCGTCACGAAGGAGGCGAGCTCGCAGGCCGCCGGTACGGTCGTGCGCCAGAGCCCGGCGGCAGGCAGTGAAGTGGAAGAGGGCACGTCGGTCGACCTCGTACTGGCGACGGAGGCGGAAAAGAAGCCCTCAGAGAAGCAGGGCAGTGCAGCGGGCGGCAGTACAGCGGGCGGCAATGCCGCCGATAAGGTGCCGAGCCGGGATGCCGACAGCGGCAAGACGAATCGCTAGAACGTGATTTCGCCGGAACATGAGTTAGGGGAGGACGGTCTGTTGCAGGGAAAGGTGCTCAAGGCGCAGAACAGCTTTTTCTATGTAGAAACACAGGAGGGGCTCATAGCGGCAAAGCTGCGCGGTCGGTTGAAAAAAGAACGCATCGCCGTCCTGCCGGGCGACGAAGTGGAGCTGGCGCTTTTAGCGGACGGCACGGGCGTCATCGAGCGGCGCGGCGGACGTCGGAGCCTGTTGCGGCGGCCGGCGGTGGCGAACGTCGATCAGGTCGTGCTCGTCTTTGCGGCGCGCGATCCCGCCATCAATCCCGTGCTCATCGACCGCTTTCTCGTGCTCGCCGAATGGTCGCAGATCGAGCGCGTCGTCCTCTGCATCAACAAGGTCGATCTGCTCGGGCAAGACCGGCAGGAGATTCCCGTGCTCGCCGCGCTCTATCGTGCGATCGGCTATGACGTCTGCCTGCTGTCGACGCTCACGGGCGAGGGGCTGGCAGAGCTCGAAGGCTTTCTCAAGGGTAAGACGAGCGTCTTCGCAGGCTCCTCGGGTGTCGGCAAATCGTCGCTGCTCAACCGCATTGCACCGGGCTTCTCGCTGGCGACAGGCGCCGTGAGCGAGAAGATCAGGCGCGGCCGCCATACGACGCGCACGGCAGAGCTCCTGCCCTTTGCGGGCGGTTTCCTCGTCGATACGCCGGGCTTCAGTGCCACGGAGCTCACTGAGATCGAGCCCGCCTCGCTAGCCGCCTTTTTCCCCGAATTTCGACCGCATTTCGATGCCTGCCGCTTCCGCCCCTGCACGCACAGCCACGAGCCGGACTGCGCCGTCAAGGAAGCCGTGCAGGCAGGGAAGATCAAAGAATCACGCTATGCGTCCTATCTGGAAATGCTGCAGCAGAGTGCAGAGAGAAAGAAGGTATACCGATGATCAAGATAGCGCCGTCGATTCTCTCGGCGGATTTCGCGCATCTTGCCGATGAGATCGCGCGCATTGAAGACACCGGAGCCGAGTACGTCCACATCGACGTCATGGACGGCAGCTTCGTGCCGAACATCACGCTGGGCTCGCCCGTCGTGATGTCGCTTCGCAAATGCTCGCGCGCCGTTTTCGACGTGCATCTGATGGTCGAGCATCCGGAAACACAGGTCGCCGCCTTCGCTGCGGCGGGAGCCGACATCATCACATTCCACATCGAAACCGTGCGCCATGCGCATCGCCTCGTGCAGGAGATCAAGGCGCTTGGCTGCAAGGCGGGCGTGGCGCTCAATCCGGCGACGCCGCTCGTCATGCTCGAAGAGCTCATGGCAGACATCGACATGGCGCTGATTATGACGGTAAATCCGGGCTTTGGCGGGCAGAAGTTCATCCCGTCCATGCTCGAAAAGATCGCGATCCTGCGCCATACCGTGCAGGAAAATGACTTCTCTCTCGACATCGAAGTCGACGGCGGCATCAATGCCGAAACGGCGCCGCTCGTGCGGGAAGCGGGAGCGAACATCCTCGTCGCCGGCTCTGCCGTCTACGGCGCAGCTGATATAAAGAAAGCGATCGAGGAGATTCGCGGCTGAAGGAGGGAACCGTATGGAAAAGGCAGTCGTGCTGCTCTCGGGCGGGCTCGATTCGACGACCTGCATGGCAGTGGCAAAAGAGCACGGAAGGGAGCCTTATCCCATCAGCTTCGACTATCATCAGCGCCACAGCATCGAGCTCGAAGGCGCGAAGAAGATCGCGGCGTTTTATAAGGTGAAGAAGCATCTGATCATCGAGACGAATATGGAATCGATCGGCGGCTCCGCGCTGACCGACGAGGCGATCGAGGTGCCCGAGGGCGATACCTCGCGCAGCTCGGTTCCCGTGACGTATGTGCCCGCGCGCAATCTGATTTTCCTCAGCTACGCGCTCGGCTACGCCGAGGTGATCGGCGCGCGCTATGTCTACATTGGCGTCAACAGCGTCGACTATTCGGGCTATCCCGACTGCCGCCCCGAGTTCATCCGGCACTTTCAAGCTGTCGCGGATTACTCGACGGAAGCGGCCTCTGAGGGAAAGCGCATCGAGATCGTCGCGCCCCTGCAGGAGCTGTCGAAAGCCGACATCGTGCGCCTGGCGGCGCGCCTTGCCGTCCCGTTGGAGCTCACGCACAGCTGCTACAACGGTGGGGAAAAGGCGTGCGGCATCTGCGACAGCTGCAAGCTGCGCCTGCAGGGCTTTGCCGAAGCGGGCGTTGCGGATCCCATAGAGTATGAAAAGCGGTGAAAGCGATGAAAGAACCATGCTGACGGATATACAGAAAAGCGCGGATGAGCGCGGCATCGACATACAGCATGTCGGCATCAAGGACGCGCATCTGCCGTTTCGCATCAAGACGAAGACGGGCGGCTTCCAACAGGTCGTAGCAAGCGTCCTCTTCACCGTTTCCCTGCCGCGGCAGTACAAGGGGACGCACATGAGCCGCTTTCTGGAAATCCTGCAGCGCTGGTGCGATGAGCCCGTAGCCGAAGAAGAGATGGAGGCTATGCTGCAGGAAGCGCTTCGATGCCTCGAAGCGGAAACGGCGAAGCTGCGCCTCTCCTTCAAGTATTTTGTGGAAAAGACGGCGCCGCAAAGCGGCAGGAAATCCGTGCTCGACCTCGATTGCTTCTTCGAGGGCGAAAAGCGCGCGGACGAGCCGATGGCGTTTCGTCTCGGCGTCACCGTGCCCGCGACGTCGCTTTGCCCGTGCAGTAAGGCGATCTCGCGCTATGGCGCGCACAATCAGAGGAGCCTCCTGCAGGCTATCGTCGAGTTCAAGCCGCCCGCTGCCTGCATCTTCATCGAAGATCTCGCCGCGCTCATGGAGGCGCAGGCGTCGTGCCCGATCTATCCTCTGCTGAAGCGCGAAGACGAAAAGCATGTGACGGAGAAGGCTTATGAACAGCCGAAATTCGTCGAGGACATCCTGCGCGACATCGTGCTCACGCTGCGTCCTCTGCCCGGACTTTTTCACTTTTCCGTCGCCTGCGAAAACTTCGAGTCCATCCACAACCACAGCGCCTATGCCAGTCATGAGGAATATTGCGGGCAGGACAGTACGCATCACTCGAATAGGTGATTTCTTAGATTTTGCAATGAAATATTGCCCTATCTCTAAAATAGTGATATAGTTTAGAGAGAAAAGAGCGAATAGATGTTGTGTTCTGGGAGGAAGCAAATGTTTAATTTCAAGAACAAGGACTCGGAGTTTTTCGACTTGTTCCTCGAAAGTG
>CAMURM010000167.1 GCA_947097535.1 uncultured Selenomonas sp. | reverse complement strand
CGAGGAGCTTGGCATAGCGCATGGGCTTTCCGTCGAAGCTGTGAGGGCGGCGTGCCGTCGCCATCCCGAGGCGAAGGCGCTGTTCCTCGTCTCGCCGACGTATTACGGCGTCGCCTCCGACGTGCGCGCCATCGCCGAGATCGTCCATGCAGCGGGCATGAGCCTGCTCGTCGACGAGGCGCACGGCGCGCACCTCGCCTTTTCCGAGGCGCTGCCCGCATCCGCGATGGCGGCGGGCGCTGATCTCGCGGCGCAGAGCACGCACAAGCTCCTCGGCGCGATGACGCAGGCATCGCTCTTGCTGTTGCGAGACGAGCGCGTCGAGAAGGCGCGCGTGCAAAGGGCGATGAGCCTTCTGACGACGACGAGCCCGAACTATCTTTTGATGGCATCGCTCGACATCGCGCGCCTGCAGATGGCAGAAGACGGCGCACCGCGCCTCGCACGCGCCCTCGCGCTCGCCGAGAAGCTGCGCCGCGAGATCAACGCGACGCCGGGGCTCTTCTGCTTCGGCGAAGAGCGCATGGCGCGCGCGGGCGCGTACGCGCTCGACCCGCTCAAGATCACGGTGACGGTCACGGGGCTCGGACTTACGGGCGCGCAGGCGGCGCACATCCTGCGCCGCGAGCATAAGATCGAGGCGGAGCTCTTCGACGCGAAGAACGTGCTGTTCCTGCTCTCGTATGCCGATACGGAGGCGAGCACAGGAAGGCTTCTGGCGGCGCTTCACGCCCTGGCAGAGGGCGCGAAGCTGCCTGGATCGCCGTTTGCGGGCAAAGGCGCTGAGGCGGCGCACCGCCTGCCCGCTGCGCCGCCCGCCGCGCTCTCGCCGCGCGAGGCGTTCTACAGCCGCACGAACCGCTGCTCCTTGCGGGAGGCGGCGGGGCGCATTGCGGCGGAGACGATCGCCTTTTATCCGCCGGGCATCCCCGTCATCTGCCCGGGAGAGGTATTTACCGAAGAGATCTGCCGCTACATCGAAGCGATGCAGGCGGCGGGGCTCAAGGTCACAGGCGCGGCGGACGCCTCGCTGCGCACGCTCGGCGTGATTGAGCCGGAAGCGTAGGGCGGCAGGAGAAAGAGCCGCACTACAAGATACGAAGGGTCACCGTGATGTAAGAGGGAGAGGGAATTTGATATGAAGGTACTTGTCACAGGCGTGAGCGGACAGCTCGGCTTCGACGTCGTGCGCGAGCTCGATGCGCGCGGCATTGAGGCGAAGGGCGTCGGTTTGGAGGATTTTTCGCTGACGGATTACGAGGCCATGCGGCGCTTCGTCGAGGACTACCGTCCGACGGCGATCATCCACTGCGCGGCGTACACGGCGGTGGATAAGGCGGAGGACGAGCCGGAGCTCTGCCGGGCGGTGAACGCGGCGGCGACGGGCGAGCTCGCGCACCTCGCGAGGGAAATCGGCGCGAAGTTCCTCTACATCAGCACGGACTACGTGTTTCCCGGCACGGGCGAGAACTTCTACGAGCCGACGGATGAGACGTCGCCGTGCAATGTCTACGGTGCGTCGAAGCTCCTCGGTGAGGAAGCGGCGAAGAAGGAGCTTGCAGAGCTTTTCATCGTGCGCATCTCGTGGGTCTTCGGGGAAAACGGCAAGAACTTCATCAAGACAATGCTGCAGCTCGCCGATACGCATGAAGAGCTCTCTGTCGTCGGCGACCAGATCGGCTCGCCGACGTACACGAAGGATCTCGCGCGCCTGCTCGCCGACATGATCGTGACAGAAAAGTACGGCACCTACCACGCGACGAACGAGGGCACATGCTCGTGGGCGGAGCTTGCCGCAGAAGCGCTGCGCCTCGCGGGCAAGGAGACGCGCGTGCGCGCGATCCCGACGGAGGCGTATCCGACGAAGGCGAAGCGCCCGAAAAACTCGCGCCTGTCGAAGAAATGCCTCGACGAAGCCGGCTTCTCGCGCCTGCCCGATTGGCGCGATGCCGTCGCGCGCTATGTCAAGTTGATTTGACGCGCCCGCGCGATTGGGCTATAATGGGGTCGTTTAGGAGGTGCTGCATTTGAATATTCTTGTGACCGGCGGCGCGGGCTTCATCGGCTCGCATCTCGTGCGCACGCTTCTCGCCAACGGTGAGAAGGTGACGGCGCTCGACAATCTGTCGACGGGTCTTAGAGAGAATCTGCCGCCGCAGGCGACACTCATTGAGATGGACGTCTTGGACGAGGGTCTGACGAAGGTCGTCGCGGCGGGAGCCTTCGATGCCATCGTTCATCTGGCGGCGCAGACGATGGTCGATAAATCAATCAAGGATCCCCTGTTTGATACGCGCGAAAACCTTTTGGGCACGGTGCACGTCCTCGAAGCGGCGCGTGCGGCAAACGTCAAGCGCATCATATTCGCTTCGACCGCCGCCGCTTACGGCGATGTGAAAGAAGACGATCTGCCCGTGCGCGAGGCGCAGCCAACGGAGCCGATGTCGTTTTACGGCCTCTCGAAGCTCACGGTGGAGAAGTACCTGGAGATGTATGAAAAGCTCTACGGCATGGAGTACGTCGTACTGCGCTTCGCGAACGTCTACGGCGAGCGCCAGGGCGACGGCGGCGAGGGCGGCGTCATCAGCATCTTCTCCAAGGCGGTGGCGGAAGGCCGCGACATCACGATCTACGGCGACGGCGAGCAGACGCGAGACTTCGTCTACGCGGGCGACATCGCCGAGGGCATCGTGGCGGCGCTGCGGACGGAGGAAGTGAACGCCGCCTACAATCTCTCGACGCAGACGGAAACGAGCCTGCGCGAGCTCGTCTCGCTCCTGGCGGAGATCTGCGGGCGCGAGATCGTCCCCAAATACGGCGCGGAGCGTGAGGGCGACATCTACAAGTCGATGCTCTCCAACAACCGCGCGCGCCGCGGGCTCGGCTGGCAGCCCGCCACGCCGCTCGCCGAGGGGCTTAGGCGCACATACGAATACTTTTGCGGTGAGTGAAAAAGCGCTCCCAGGGATGGCGTGCTGCGCTGACCATAAGCGAATCGTTTTGAGCAAGCGTGAAGAAGCCCGCCCGTTCCCCCTTCGACCAAGATGCTCGTTCAAGCGAAACACGTTTGCATCTTGGGTGTTTAGTTAGGGGAGCGGGCGGGCTTTAGCTTGCGAAATCCCGCGTTCGTGTTGGGCAGCACAGCACGGTGCTGAGGTTGGACTCAGCTGTTGATGATCAGCGCCATGAATACGAGATCCTCCGTGCCGTGCTCGTTCGACAGCGCGTGATACTCGCCGTCCGGACAGAAGGTCGTCGTGCCGGGGCCGACCTCGACTTCCGTGCCGTTGTTGTTGTAGATGCCCTTGCCCTGCAGGATGAAGTACGCCTCGCTGTTGCCCTTGTGCTGGTGGTAGCCGAGCGTCGAGCCGGGCTTGATCGTGATGCGCGCGAAGGTCGAGCACTTGTCGCGCATCTGCTCCTTGGTGAGCAGGTGCTCCAAGCTGACTTCGCCCTTGCCGCCGGCGGCGTTCTTGCGGACTTCGATGCTTTCTTGCAGAATAGCCATGGTTTTCTCTCCTTTTATTTGTTTTTAGGAAGCACTGATAAAATGAAGTCGCCCAGATTTACACAGATGCGCTGTATCTATCGAGGAGACAAACCGGAGGCGTAGCGGTGCTACGTCGAGGATTTGTCGACGACGAGAGGACAGCACAGATGTGTGAAGATGGGTGGCTGAATTTATCAGTGATTCCTTTATACTATTGCTCTTATTCGAGGAGTTTTGTCGGAATCCTCTTTTCTGCTTACAAATACGAAAGGGAATCGCTTTATGATCCAGCTTTTGAAATTCGGTGCGAGCTTCGTTTTGCCGCCCGGTATTTTTTTTCTCGCTTTTTTCCTCATCGCCTATTTCGCATGGAAGAAAGGCGAACGCTTCGCGGCGAAGAGCATTGTGATCCTCACGCTGATCTTCTACCTCTTCTCGACGTACATCGTCTCCGACGCCCTGATGGGCGCCTTGGAGAGCGCCTATGCGCCGCCCGCGAAGCCGCAGGGTGACGTCATCATCATGCTCGGCGGCGGCGCCTTTTCCGATGCGCCCGACGTCGACGGCGAGGGTGCGCTGACGGCGAGCCCCTCGGCGCGCCTTCTGACCGCCGCACGCCTGGCGCGAAAGCTCGATCTGCCGATCCTCGTGTCGGGCGGGCAGGTCTTCCAGGAGAGCGGCAAGGAAGCGCTCCTCGCCAAGCGCACGCTCCTTTCGCTCGGCATCCCCGAGGACAGGATTCTCGTCGAGGGGAACAGTCAAAATACGGTGCAGAACGCGGCGTATACGGCAGAAATCCTCAAGGAGCACGGCCTTGTGCACCCGATCCTCGTCACGAGCGCCTTTCACATGAAGCGCTCCGTCCTGAACTACGAAAGGCTCGGCATCGAGGTCGTGCCGTATCCGACGGATTACATGGTCAGCCATCATCCGATTTTTCACATCGTGAAGCTCGCGCCCTCGGCAGATGCGCTGCACACGAACGCCGTCGTGCTGCAGGAGTGCCTGCGCACCGCCGTCACCTACTGCTTGGGGAAGTAACATGGCAAAAGATATGACAGAGGGAAGCCCTGCGAGGCTCATCCTCTTCTTCACTTTGCCGCTCATTGCAGGCAATGTCATGCAGCAGCTCTACGCCTTCATCGACACGCTGCTCGTCGGGCGCTTCCTCGG
>CAMURM010000166.1 GCA_947097535.1 uncultured Selenomonas sp. | reverse complement strand
GCGCCACGTCGCCCGCCGTCGCGATCGCCGTGTTCGCCATAACGGCGGCGGCGCCGAGTTCCATCGCCTCGCACGCTTCCGACGGCCTGCCGATGCCCGCATCGACGATGATCGGCACGTCGATCTCCTCGACGAGAATCTTGATGAACGCCTTCGCCTGCAATCCCTGATTCGAGCCGATGGGAGCGGCGAGCGGCATGACCGCCGCCGCTCCCGCCGCCTCAAGGGCGCGCGCCGCATAGAGGTCGGGGAACATGTACGGCAGGACGGTGAAGCCTTCGGCGGCAAGCAATTTCGTCGCGCGAACCGTCTCCTCGTTGTCCGGCAGAAGATACTTCGCATCGCGCATGATCTCCACCTTGATGAAGTCGCCGCAGCCAAGCTCGCGCGCCATGCGTGCGATGCGCACGGCTTCCTCTGCCGTGCGTGCGCCCGACGTGTTCGGCAGGAGCGTCACATGCGCGGGAATGTAGTCGAGGATACTCTGCCCTTCGCGCGTATTCGTGCGCCGCACGGCGAGCGTCACCATCTCCGCGCCCGCATTTTCCACGGCTGCGCGGATGAGTTCGAGCGAATACTTGCCCGAGCCGAGGATGAAGCGCGAGCGGAACATTTTGCCGCCAAGCTTCAACATGTCTTCCCCTTGCTTCTTTTCCATACGATTTCCCCCTTCGCCCTCCCTTTGGGAGAAGCCTTCCCTCCATCGACGGCACGTCCCCGCAGAAGCACGACGCGCCTCATCGCCTCAGCCGCCGCCGACGAAACTCACAATCTCCACGACGTCACCCGCCGCAAGCCGCACCGATTCATACGTCGCCCGCGGCACGATCTCGCCGTTTCTCTCGACGGCGATGCGTGCGGGCACATAGCCGGCTTCTCGCAGATAGTCCAAGAGCCTCCTGCCGTCCGCCGCAGTGTCCTCACCGTTGACCTTCACCATCTTCATCCCTCCCAAAAAGAAAACCGCACACGCCAAAGTGGTGTATGCGGTCAAAATCGCCTTCTATTCCCTACGTTGGCATGATCCAAATCAGGTTTCGGGTCGGAGCGAAAAGCCCCCTCTCAGCCCATTCGTGGACTCCCCTTTTGCAGTATTCATTATAGCGCAGTTGTGGAAAAATGCAAGGAAAATTCGCCGACGCCGATCTGCTTTTCTACACGCCGCTGTGCGCGTTCTGCGGTACGAACATCACACGAAGCTGCATACCCAGCCCCTCGGCCAGCCTCTTCATCGTCTGCATCGAAGGATTGGCCTCTCCTGTTTCAATGCGACTGATATCCGCCTGCGAAATGCCCGTTCTTGCAGACAGTTCTTTTTGCGTGAGCTTTGTAACCTTCCTTGCCTCCAATAGTGAGCGAATCAGCTGAAACTCAGGCTCTAATGCCTCATACTCTGCCTTGAACTCAGAATCCTTCAATCGCTCATGCAAGGTCGTACGAAAACTTCTCATCGCTGCATCCCCCTCTGCCTATAATAATCGGAATCCTGTGCAAGAATGAATTCTTCAGCAGGTGCTATCCCTTTTTCCATCTCATAATACACGACACAAAAACTCATCATACCACTCCTTGTAATTCATTATATGTTATTTATCACATATAATCAACAACAAATACAGCGCAGCTCAGTGTCCTAAGGCTGCACTGTATCTCTTCTCAAATTTATGATATACTGATATCATAAGGCGGGTCGATAGTTTCGACTATTCCTATAGATTTGTTCCATATTTTTATCTCAAAAAGGAGTTTGAAAACATGCCTTCGACCATGATACGAGTCCGCATGGATTCAGCGTTAAAAGCCCAAACGGATGCCGCACTCGCCAGTATGGGACTCAACATGTCCGTCGCGGTCAACGCGATGGCGCGTCAGATCCTGCGCCAAGGAAGGCTTCCTTTTGAGCTTTATGCAACAAATCCCGAAACGATAGCCGCTCTGCAGGAAGCCGAAGAGATACGAAGAAATCCCGAGAATTTCAAATCCTATGCTTCAGCACATGACATGATGGAGGATATTCTTCCCCCCACTTTTGGTTGCTGATCTATCGTATTGACAACGAAATTCTCACGCTGCTTCTTCATCGAACAGGTACACACAGCGATTTGTTTTGATGCTCTTTATCTTTGCGGAAAAGCAAGCCGCAATGCAACAGCTCTTTTTCGCATTCTATAGATGCGCCGTATTCCACGCAACATGACAGCAACTATTCTCAAGAATCGTAATTATACTCTGGCTATCCGCTAGGAAACATGCTATAATCTATTATAGTAGTAAGGTGATTCTCGTATGCGGCTTCGGTCGTGTACTCGCCCTTACATGGAACCAATCAAACAGCCGACGATTACAGTTCGGCTTCTTGTAAGTTCCCTTGTAAACAAAGGAGGTTTTTGTATGACCATAACGAAAGATATGGGCATCGGAGAGGTTGTCCAGAAATATCCCTCCACGGTTCCCGTATTCATGAGCGCCGGCATGGGCTGCATCGGCTGCGCCGCCTCGCATTTTGAGAACATCGAGCAGGGCGCGCTCGCGCACGGCATCGACATCGAGGCTCTGATGAAGGGGCTGAACGAGGCTGTCGCTGCGAATTGATGCAAAGTGAAAGGGACTGCCACGAGTCTTTGACTTGTGTGCAGTCCTTCTTTCATGTAAAGCGAAATACGCACCACCCGACAAGCAGAAACGAGTGTGGCGCTCTGCACGATGAGAAGAGCGCCAATCCTACGGAGCCAGAAAAGGAGTTTCCCTATGCAGCTGATGAAGCGATTCAAGAAAAAGAAAAAAGTGATGGCGGTACTTGAGATCAACGAGGCGATCGACGCCTCCCCCGAGCGCTACGGCGGCAAGGGCGGTACGCTCGGCATGCTCGATTTCCTTTACGATTACCTCGACGAAGATGAGCGCATCGACGGCCTGCTCCTGCGCATGAACACGCCGGGCGGCACGGCGGGAGCCTCGGAAGAGCTCGCACAGCTTATCGCGCGCCTCAAGGAAGAGCGCACGATCCCCGTCGTCGCAACGATCGCCGATCTCTGCTGCTCAGGCGGCTACATGATCGCATGCGCCGCCGATGCGATCTACGCCAACCGCGGCTCCATGACGGGCTCGATCGGCTGCATCCTTCAGATTCCGAACGTGGAAGGATTATCGGAAAAGATCGGCGTGACGTATGTGACGATCAAATCGGGACGCATGAAGGACATCGGCAACCCCACGCGCAAGATGACGGAAGAGGAGCGCACCTATCTCGAAAGCTTCGCGAAGGAAACGCACGACGCTTTCATCGCGCATGTGACGAAGCATCGCCCGCAGATCAAGAACACGGAGGAGATGTTCGACGGCCGCCCCGTCGGCGCCGTACTCGCGAAAGAAAACGAGCTGATCGACGCCTTCGGCGGCTACTACGACGCCTACGAGGATCTGCTGCAGCGCATGGGCGAGGAAGACGACAAGAACATCGAGGTGCACGAGTTCAAGCGCAAGAAAACGCTCGTACAGAAGATCATGGGCACGATGGCGCCCTTCTCTATGGGAAATATCTTGCAGGGATTTCTCGAATCGCATCTTGCGATAAAATAAAAAACCCCCGCCTCTCGTTCCCAAATTTAGGCGGGTTATGCTATAATGTAGACGGTGCTGCCAAAACGGTAGGCGGTCGATTCTCAGCCCCTGAGAGGGGGCGACGCCCATGACGATAAACGATTTGCTCGCGTTGCTCTTGGTAACGCTGTTCATCCTCATCGTTCTGAAGGCATAAGAAAGCCCGCCTCCGGCTCACAATCGTAGGCGGGTTTTTCTTACCCAAACATGATCGGGGCTGACCGTTTACCGACAGCACCTTTTCTATGCTTATTATACGACATTACACAATGTTCGTCAAATCGCTGCGGCAAAACGGGGCGCGCTGCTCAGCCGTCTTCTTTCGGCAGGATCGTATAGCTTTCGGGCGCCATGATATCCTTCGGAACGACCGTCACTTCAATCGCGAGCTCGTCGGCAAGGCGGCGCAGGGGCTCGGCGGCTTCCAGGGGGCGCGCGATACGGCTTGCGACTTCGATCTCGTAGGCGCCTGCATGCGCCTTGCTTTCCAGGCGGCGGATGTCGCGGCAGACCTTGATGGCGATCGTCTCGGGCGACTCGACCCTGCCCCTGCCATGACAGTAAGGGCACGGGCTGTAGATGATGCTCTCAAGGTTCTGCCGCGATTTTTTGCGCGTGATCTCGATGAGGCCGAGCGCCGTGATGTCGACGATATTCGTCTTCGTGCGGTCGAGGCGCACGCGATCGCGCAAAAAGGCGAGGAGCTTTTCCTTCTGCTCGTCGGTATCCATGTCGATGAAATCGACGAGGATGATGCCGCCGATGTCGCGGAGGCGGATCTGCTTGAGGATTTCCGCCGCCGCTTCGAGATTCGTGCGGTAGACGGTGTCGCCGAGGTTCGCATTGCCGACGTAGCGGCCCGTGTTCACGTCGATGGCGGTCAGCGCTTCCGTCTTGTCGATGACGATGGAGCCGCCCGACGGCAGCACGACCTCGCGCTCGCCGAGCCGCTCGATTTCTTCCTCGATGCCGTAGCGGCGAAAGAGCGGCTCGCGCTCTTCGTAGAGGTGGACGCGCTCCTTTAGCTCGGGCGAGATGGATTCGACGAGCTCCGTCACGCGGCGCCACGCCTCGGCGT
>CAMURM010000165.1 GCA_947097535.1 uncultured Selenomonas sp. | reverse complement strand
TTCTCGTCAACGGCCTGACGTACTGGATCTTGTCGCTGCTCTTCATCTTCCGCTATACGTTGCAGGGACTCGGACAGTCCATCGTGCCGACCGTCGCCGGCGTCATGGAACTCATCATGCGCGCGACGGCAGGTATATGGCTCGTCGATGCTCTGGGCTTCCTCGGCGCCTGCGCGGGCAATCCCATGGCATGGCTCGGCTCCTGCGTGCCGCTCGCCATCGCCTATTTCATCACCGTTCGGCGATTGCCGAAGGAGGCGCGGTAAAAACGAAGGAAGCTGTCACATTTTTGTTTGCCCGTCAACGTGTGCCCTTAGGGTGGCGTTCTGTACCTTCGGCTTGACCTCTTGGTGTTTCCTCTATAAAATATAAGGAAATCAAAAGCTGGGAGGCGTTTTTCCATGGATCGTGAGAATCGTGTCAGTACGAAGCCGGTGGATCGCGGCATGCTCAAGGCACTGTGCCGCTATCTCGATCGATTTTGGCGGCCGGAAGGCGAGGTGCCGGATCGTGCGTCGTGCAGTGAGGCGCCGGATGCAGCAGATCTGCGGGATGACATGGAGCTCAGAGACGATGCGCGCAGGCAGTATGGCGTCGTCAGGGAGCCGTCGCAGGAGGACGCGTTCGCCCGCATGATTCTGGTGGGAGCGGCGCCGTTTGTACCGAGCCTTGAAAGCAAGCTGAAAAAGACGGAAGAAACCTGCTCCGAGCGCCTGCTTCGCATGATTCGTGAGCGCGGTCTGGAAGAGGTCGATGTCTATACGAAAGCGTGCGTCAACCGCAAGCTCTTCTCCAAGATGCGTCGCAAGGATTACCGTCCGAAGGCGAAGACGCTCTACGCCTTCATCATCGTGCTGCAGCTCACCCTTGACGATGCGGTGGATCTTCTGGCGAGCGCGGGCTACGCCTTCTCGTCGGCGAACAAGCTCGATATTGCCGTGCGATACTTCATCGAGCAGGGCATTAGCGATCTCGACGAGGTAAATGGCGTGCTGTACGAACTGGGCATGGAAACTTTGCCGTAAAGAGGCGCTTGTTCGACGCATTTCTGAGGCTCTTGAGACTTGCGAAGATGTCGCCTGCCGTGCGACCCGACATCTCCTTTTTCTTGCTATCATATCCTTGCAAGGGAAAACAGCAGCAAGAAAAGGAGATGCTCATTATGGCAGAAGAAAAAGCAACGAAGCAGGGCAAGACGGAACTCGTCTTCATCCTCGACCGCAGCGGCTCGATGTCGGGGCTGGAATCCGACACCATCGGCGGCTTCAACGGCATGCTGCGCCGCCAGCGCGAGGAAAGCCCGGACATCCTCGTTTCCACCGTGCTCTTCGACGATGAAGTCGAGGTCATCCACGACCGCGTGCCGATCGAAAAGGTCGCGCCGCTGACGGGGAAGGAATACTTCACGCGCGGCTGCACGGCGCTCCTCGATGCCGTCGGCGACTCGATCCATCACATCCGCAATATCCACAAGTACGCGCGCGAAGAGGATCGCCCGGCGCGCACGATGTTCGTCATCACGACCGATGGTCTTGAAAATTCAAGCGTTCGCTACACGGCGAAGAAGGTCAAGAAGCTCATTCGCCATCAGGAGGAAAAGCGCGGCTGGGAGTTCGTCTTCCTCGGCGCGAACATGGACGCCGTCGCCGTCGCGGCTGACCTTGGCATCCGCCGGGAAAACGCCGTGGAATTCGCCTGCGACGAGGGCGGTGTGCGCAAAAACTTCGCCTCGCTCGGCGCGATGACGGCGGGCTTCATCAAGACCGGCGTGGTCGCCGAAGGTTGGAGCATGGCAATCGCCGACTACTGCAAGAAGGTGCGGGGTAAGAAGTAAGAAAAATATTTTGAGGCATGGACAAAAGCTGTCCATGCCTCTTGCTATAATGAATCATAGAAATAGCGAATGTCGCATGGCAGGCGACCTTTGGGAGCGGGGTGACTGCTATAATGACGACAGAAAGAAAAACTCTGTGGAAGCCGGTGACTTGTATCTTTATGGGAGGTGCCTTTGATGGATGTCCTGCAAATGCTGCGCCGTCATGTTTTTCCGCCGTGCTCCGACTGCCTGTACCGTCTGGGCATCGTGCGCTGTGTCGTCAGCCCGTGCCCGATGTGCCGCATGACGGGGCGCCGGCCATCGTTCGGCGGTCTACAGGGACTCGGCGAGGTGCTGCGGGAGCGGCGCGATGACGGCGGCAAGCGCTCGAAGCGAACGAAGTAAGGAAAGCAGGGAATGCTTTATCGAAAAAGGGTTTTCTGTAAGCAAGACGATGTTGCCTTGCTTACAAAACATATTATACGAGGGGGAAATTGAATGGAGCGCTTAGAAATCAAGGGCAAGATCGCGACGGCGATCGCCTATGCGAAGGTCATCGAAGAGGAAGCCGTCGAGCAGATCCGGCGCATGTGTGACTACGAAATCACGGAAGGCTCGCGCATCCGCATTATGCCCGATGTTCACTGGGGCAAGGGCTGCACGATCGGCACGACGATGACGGTGAGGGACAAGGTCGTGCCGAACCTCGTCGGCGTCGACATCGGCTGCGGTATGTATACGGTAGAGCTCGGCAAGGGAGAACTCGACCTCGCCAAGGTCGACGAGGCGGCGCATATCATCCCGTCGGGCAGACAGCTGTGGGAGGGGCGCCAGGCGAAGTTCGACTTCACGGAGCTTCGCTGCTATCGCGATCTCAAGAACGTCAAGCGCATCGCCAAGGCCCTTGGCACGCTCGGCGGCGGCAACCACTTCATCGAGATCGACCGCGCTGCGGATGGTACGAACTACCTCGTCATTCACACGGGCAGCCGCAGTCTCGGCACGCAGGTCGCCGAGATCTATCAGTCGCTCGCCATCGACCTCGCGCACGGCAAGGCGGCGCTCTTCGAAGCGCGCGACGAGATGATCCGCCGTTACAAGGCGGAAGGACGCCGCGCCGAGCTGCAGGAAGCGATCAAGGAACTGCATCGGAACTTTCGTCCGACGAAGATGACCGTCCCGCCCGACCTCGCCTTCCTCTTCGGCAAGTACCTCGACGACTACCTGCACGACATCGCGATCTGCCAGCGCTTCGCCGAGCTGAACCGCGAGAAGATCGCCGAGGTCATGCTCGCGCATCTCGGCATCGCGCCCAGCACGGCGTTCCATACGGTGCACAACTATATCGACACGGAAGAAATGATCCTTCGCAAGGGCGCTATCGCCGCGCATAAGGGAGAGCGCGTCCTCATCCCCATCAACATGCGCGACGGCAGCATCCTCGCCGTCGGCCGCGGCGATCCCGAGTGGAACTATTCCGGCCCGCACGGCGCAGGCCGGCTCATGTCAAGGACGACGGCACGCGAACGCTTCACGCTTGAGGAATTCCAAAAGGAAATGGCGGGCGTCTACACGACGAGCATCGGCGAAGGCACGCTCGACGAAGCCCCGATGGCCTACAAGTCGCTCGCGGACATCATCGACGTGATCCGCGATTCCGTCGACGTCATCGAAGTCTTGAAGCCGCTCTACAACTTCAAGGCAGGCGGCCCGAAGGGCGCGATTGAGGAGATGGAATAAAGATGTTTATGATTCCCGAGAGAATACGGCCCAAGCCGCTGAATAACAGGGAAGATGAAGGCAATAAGGAAAAAGATCGGGAGTTCGGCGCTAATATCATCGGTGTTGGAGATAACGGACGGGAAGCTGTTCACTGCCTGATGCGAGAGGGGTTCAAAGGCATCAGATGGCTGGGATTGCATCGGAATCCGCAAAATTGCTACCCGATAGGCGTCGATGTGATTGCGACGTATGGCTCTTGGGCGGGCATCGAAAATGTCATGCTTCCGTTCGGCGGCGAGATGCCGAAAAGCGTACTGCAATTTTACAGGTATCGTAAGCGCTTTTTTCAGCCAGAGAAGCCGTCGTTCGTGCTGGCTGATTTTGCGGAATCGGTTGGCAGAGATGCTGCGCCCGTTGCAGCTGCGGATTCGTATGCAATCGCTGTGGTCGCGATACCTTCCCTTGAAAAAATCATAGCCCCGAATGCGCTGGACTTTATAGAAGCGAAACTGTATTGGCGATTTCAAAGCCTGTGCCAACATACGAGTGTCGTCATAGCGATGGACGACGACGTTCCGTCTCGTATAGGAGAAGCAAGAAACAAGGCGATGGCGAAGCGGCAAAGCGATTTCGTCGGCGATCTGCTGCACAGCATACAAGGCGGGGCGAACGCCGCGCTGCATTGGCAGGAAGTTGAGAAATTTTTTTCCGAGCCTCGGAGATGGGGACGGTGCAACCTGTGGCGAGCATGGAGCAGCGTAGCCAGAGACGTGCGCTCTGCGATGGCAGACGTGCGACGCGTGCTCTCGTGCGGCGGCGCATTGGAGGAGGCAAAGCGCGTGTTCGTCATGATCACGGGGAAGGATGGGGAATTTTCCCTGATGGAGGTGCAGGACGTGGTGAATGCGTTGACGGCGGCGCTGGATGAAGAAGCGGAGGTGATGCTGCACGTCAATTGTGAGAAGGAATTTGCTGACGGTGTGCGTGTCAATATGGCGGTGCGGCTGGATGCGGGGTGAGCGGCACCGTCTGCTTGTGTGATTACAGGACATCGGGGCTGGGATCAACCTGACCAACGGCGTCGTATATGATATCGCAGGTGTCGTGAGGGATACCGGCAAGAAGAAGTTCAAGGGCGGTACGATGGTCGTCAATCTCTATGCCAGATCGCACAAGACAGGCGATGTATATGTGTCGATTTCCACACCGCTCAATC
>CAMURM010000164.1 GCA_947097535.1 uncultured Selenomonas sp. | reverse complement strand
AGCGTGTTCTTCTGAAAGAATTCCTTTGCTTCCAATCCCCTTCCCTCCTTTCCATGAATCACAGGGGGTAATCTTCGTATCTTTTCAGAACTATGTGCCTAGCATCGCCTCCTTACAGCGCACGATGTGCCGACGAAGACAAATGCCGCACCGAGCCACAGAAGCCAAAGAAGCGGCTTTTCGCTGACGGACGCCGTCAGCGGCAGCCGGGCCTCCTCCTCAAGTGCCGGCAATATTTGCAGCATGATGCTCTTCCTGTCCTCGGAAATGCCCAAGAGGCGCAATCGTCTCTTGCCATTGAGAACGGCGAAGGATTCCGTCGCCGCCTTCATGCCCGCCGCCGTCAAGCTGACTTCGGCGAGGTCGACGGTCTCGCCATCGGTGACGGCGATGGCTGCGAGAAAGATGCGGCGATCCTGATCTTCGGGATCGGGTTCCTCTGTGACATGCTCCAGCCGATAGGCGAGATCGCCCTCCAATATGGCCTTGCCGCGCTGCAGCACGATCTCGTGGCCGACGGCCACGGGCGAGGGCGCGATGTAGATGTCACCCGCCGCGCCGTGCGCGATGGCAGGCTCTCTCGCCGCATCCTCGCCGCTCGCGCTGAGTTTCGTCAAGGCGCGCACTTCCTCGCCGTCGACGCGGAACACATATTCCTTTTCCCTGCGGCTTTCAGAAAGATCCATGCCCTCGTAAAGAATCGAGGATTTGCCGAAGGACTGCGGCTCGTCCGGCGCGAACTCAAGCGTCGTGCTCGTGCCCGCCGAGGTGAGCGCCATCGTGAAAAGAGCCAGAGCCGCGCCCGCGTGTGCGATAGCTGCGGCAAGGCGAAGTGCACCGCCGCGCCAAGCGAGAACGCTCGCGAAGACGGCGGCAGCCGCAGCGCCCGCGAGGACGAGCGAGGAGACTTCTCTGACGCCTGCGAGTCCTGCCGCCGCCACGCCCATGAAGACCGCGCCGAGGAGCGCCTTCGGCAGCGATGCCTGACCCTCGCCATAGCGCAGCAAGGAGCCAACTGCCATCGCAAGCAGCATGCAGATGGCGAGCGGCAGACTCGTCTTGGTGTAGAAGCCCGTGTCGACGGCGGCGGAATCGCCGCCAAGCCCTGTGAGAAGCGGCATCGACATGCCGATGAATACGATGATGGCGAGAAAGGTCAGGGCGAGACAGCCGAGCAAGAGGAAGAATTCGCGGCTTCGATGCGCGGGATACGGGGAGCCTTTGGGGAACTTTCCCGCACGCCAGACGAGGAGCGAAAGTCCCGCCAGCACTGCGATTGCATCGACGGCGACGAGCCAGAGGCCGACGCCCGTGCCGCTGAAAGAATGCACGGAGAAATCGCCTAAAAGGCCGCTTCGCGCGAGGAACGTGCCGTAGAGCGCGAGCGCATAGGAGAAGATGGCGGAAAGATGCGTGAGTGCGAGATTCGTCGGGCGCACGCGAGCAGCAGAGAGCAAGTGGACGAGAACGCCCGCCGCGAGCCACGGCACGAGCGAGGAGTTCTCCACGGGATCCCAGCCCCACCAGCCGCCCCAGCCAAGCACCTTGTACGCCCAGAAAGCGCCGACGAAGATGCCCGCGCCGAGGAGCGCCCAGGCAACGAGCGCCCAGTTTCGCGCAAGTGCGAGCCACGCCGTGCTGTCCGCCTTTTCAGACAGCAGCGCCCCCAAGGACGCCGCATACGGCACGGCGAGCAGCGCGTAGCCCAAGAACACGAGCGGCGGATGCACCGCCATCCACGGGTCTTGCAGGAGCGGATTCATTCCCGCGCCGTCAGCGGGCGCATAGCCCTCCGTCACGGCAAACGGACTGTAGAAGAGGACGAGCGCCGCCAAAAGAGCCTGCAGGAAGAAGAACACGGCCTGACCTGCGTTCCCGAGCCGTGCGCGAAGGGCGAGCGCCGCGCCCGCCGCCGCATGGAAGAAGAGCCACAAGAGGAATGAACCTTGCTGTCCCGCCCAGAAGGCGGAAACCTTGTAGACGAGCGGCAGATCGAGCGAGGAATAGCTCCACACATAGTCGATGTCGAAGCGATCGTGCAGAATCAGCCAGAAGAGCCATGCGCTCGCCAAGGCCGCCGCGAAGAAGGAGGCGAGTGCGAGCGCCTTGCCCGCCGCCGCCTTTCCGCGCCCCCACGAAACTGCCGCCGCCAGCGCAAAGATGAGCGAGAGTACGAGGAATGCTGTGCCGGCTGTCATAATGAACCGCCTTTCATCTTCTCATACTTCGACGGACACTTGATGAGCAGCCGATCCGCCTCGAACGCGCCGTCCTTGTACGAGCCGACGGCGACGATGTGATGCGCCGAACGGAATTGGTCAGGCTCTGTGCCGTGATAATGCACTTCCATCTTTTCTCCCGATTCATCGACGAGTCCGAAGACGAAATCCTTCCCCTTCTGCGCGGGCGCGGGAGCATCCGGATCGAGCAGCCCCTTGACCTGCACGGAGCCGTGCGCCGACCGCGCCTCAGCGATGTCGACATAGGGCGTGATGCTGTCGGCGAACGCCCAGCCCGCATAGAGGACGAAGAGGGCGATGAGGCCGAAGAGCACATACGATTTTTTCATGCGTCAGTCCTCCTTGACAGACCGAAAGAGCAGTGCGAAATAGAGCAAGGTCGCGTCGACAAGACCGAGCGCGAGCACGCCGAGCATCAACGGCTCCATTGCCACATGTGCGCCGCTGTTCAACAGCGGCTCGGGATGCAGTGAGAAGTAGAGGCGCGGCAGAAGGAATACGAGGAACGGCACGGTCAGAAAGGAAAAGAGCGAGTAGACCGCCGAGACGAGCGCACGCCCGCGATTTTCGGGCACGGCCGAGCGCAGCGTGAGATATGCGCCGTAAATGAGGATGAGTACAAAAATTGTCGTCTGGCGCGGATCCCAATTCCACCATGCGCCCCACGAAAGGCGGCTGAAGAGCGCGCCCGTCGCCGTGGCGAAGATCACGAAGAAGAAGCCGAGCTTTGCCGAGCGTGCGCTCAGCGCATCGAAGCGTTCCCTGCGGCATCGCAGGAAGCGAAGCGCCCACCACGCGCTCAGAAGAAAGGCGAGAACCGAGACCCACGCCGCCGGGACATGGAAGAAGACGAGGCGCACATAGTCGCCCAAGCCTTCTGCGGGCGGCACGAGGAAGAACACAGCGGCAAAGAGCGCTGCTGTCAGCACGATGATGAGGACGCGAAGCATAGATTCACCCCTTGTTCTTGAAAGAATCGGCAAACATTCTTTCTCGCCGCCGTTTCAGATTTCCTGCCATACGAAGTCGAAGAGCCACGAGGCGCCGAGCGTCAGAATCATGTCGTAGAGCGCCATCGCGCCGAACAGGGAAGAGGACGGCAGGAGGGAGCTGAAAAGCTCTCCCGTGAGATTGAGCGCGGGCAGGAACACGGGCAAAACGACAGGCAGCAGCAGCACCGAAAACAGTCCGCTCTTCGCGCCCGCGCCGACCGTCAGCGCCGAGACGATGACGCCCGCCGCCGCCAAACCCCAGACGCCCAAGAGTACGACGAGGAGAAAAACCAGGGCGGCAAAGAAGTCCGCCAGCGAAAAGCCGAGAAAAACTTGGAAGAGCGCTATATCGAAGACAGCGAGCACTGCGAGCATGAAGAGCGTGTAGCAGAATTTGCCGACGAACACCGCCTGCGCTCCGGCATAGATGCGCAGGGCGAGCAGCGTGCCGCTCGCCGCCTCCTCGTAGAACGCCCGGCCGACGCCCGCCTCCGCCGAGAAAAACAGCACGACCCACAAGAGTCCCGCCGCTACCTGCGGCTCAGGCGGCGCACAACGAAGCGCAAAGGAAAGCGCCGCGATCGCCGTCAAGGAAAACATGAACATCGCCGTCCAAGAGGAGCGGCTGCGCATGGCACACGCGACCTCCCTACGAAAGATGAGCCGCGCCCCCTGCAATGCAGATTCTTGCATCGGCAGCCACCTCCTCTTTTTGCTCGTTCGTCGCCCAGAGCACGAGCCGGCCTTCTGCCGCTGCTTCACGCGCGAGCGAGGCGAGGAGCGTGCGCCCTTCCTCGTCGAGGTTCGCGCCCGGCTCGTCGAGCAGCCAGAAGGGCGCATCCGCGCCGAGCAGCACGGCGAGCTTCAGACGCTGGCGCATGCCCGTCGAGAAGCTTGCCGTCTGCATCCGCCAATCTTGCGCCCCCTTGAGTCCCACGCGCGCGAGGAGCGTCCGACGCGAGGCATCGGAAAGCGCAATGCCGCGCAGTCCGAGGAAGAAGTCGAGGTTCTCCGCCGCCGTCAGCAGCGGGTAGAGCGAAAGCTCGGGCGAGAGATAGGCGAGATTCGCCTGCCACGCCGCTCCCTCGGCCTCTCCCGCCGCCGTCCGCAGCGCGACGCGCCCCTCTGTCGGGCGCAGAAGCCCCGCCGCCAGGCGCAGGAGCGTGGACTTGCCGCTGCCGTTCGCCCCGCGCACCGCCACGACCGAGCCACCGCCGAGCGTGAAGGAAAGCGCGCGAAGGACGCTCTTCCCCGCAAAGGAAATGCCCGCATCTTCGAAGGAAAGAGTCAGAGAATTTTCCAAACGCAGCACACTCCTTCGCCTTTTCAGTGAAAATCACTATTGGTTAATTTTATGATATGATACGAATATATTATATCATAATTTTTTCCATAAGCTAGGGTTTTTCTCATATTTCTCTGAAAAAATCACCATTTTCAAGAGAGGCGAGCGCAGATACGTAAAGATGGTGGCTGAATTTATCAGTGGTTCCTTAAGGAAACGCTGATAAAATGAAGTCACCCAGATTTGCGCAGATGCGCTGTATCTATCGAGGAGACAAACCGGAGGCGTAGC
>CAMURM010000163.1 GCA_947097535.1 uncultured Selenomonas sp. | reverse complement strand
GTTATGTTCGCTGCCGTCAGCTTGTCTGCCGTCGTCAGGCTGTTCGCTGCCGTCAGCGTCAGATCGCTTCCGGCAGTGACCTTCTTCTGCGTCGCGACATCGCCGCCCGCCAGCGTGATGTTCGCTGCCGAGATTTCATCCGCTGTCGTCAGTTTGTTCGCCGCCGTCATCGTCAGATTGCTTCCGGCAGTGACCTTCTTCTGCGTCGTAACATCGCCGCCCGTCAGCGTGATGTTCGCTGCCGAGAGTTCATCCGCTGTCTTCAAGCTGTTCGTCCCTGTCATCGTCAGGTCTTTTCCGGCGGTAACCTTCTTTTGCGTCGTAACATCGCCGCCCGTCAGCGTCAGATTGTTTCCAGCTTTAGCCTCCTTCTGCACCGTGACGACGCCGCCCGTCAGCGTGATATTCGCTGCCGAAAGCTCCTCCACCGTCGTCAGTCTGTTCGCCGCCGTCATCGTCAGGTCTTTCCCGGCAGTGACTTTCTGCTTCATCTCGACGTCCTTGCCCGCTGCGGCGATGCTGCCGTTGATCTGCAAAGGACCTGCAGCAAAGACGCTCTTCCCTGCTTTGAGCCGCAGATTTTCGGCGTCAAGCTTCGCGCCGCTTTCAAGCGTCACGTCTTCCTGCGCTGTCAGCGCCATATTGCGGGCGCTCGTGTACTCTGCGCCGCTCTTGAGCGTCAGACTTCCCCCGCTGGTAAATGCCATGTCCGTATCAAGCGTCTGAAGCTTGCCTTCCAGTGTGAGGGATTGATTATTCGCGATATTCTTCACGCGCACATCCATTGGGTTCTCGGGGCTTCCCTTGACCTTGAGCGTTCCCGCGCTGCCCGCGCCGAAGTTCACGGTGAGCCCGGAAGCGGCGTTTGTGACGAGGTCGACGTTGCCCGTAAGGCCTGCCGCTTCGTCCGCCGCCCGCACATCTGCCTTGCCGAAGGTGTTTTTCTCCGACAACATGTGAATCGAGCCGCCGGCTTTTCCTGCCGTGCCGACGGTAAAGGACGCCCGTTCAGAGGCGCGAACGGCGGATTTTTCCGTGTTCGCCTGCGTGATTGTATCTGTCGCCTCAATGACGACGGTCTTTCCTGTCAAACTGCCGTCCGTGAGATCGACACGATTCGCCTTGAGCTCTATATTTTTGTCTGCTGCGTCCAAGGCGCCGCCTGCATCGACGGCAGTCGCGGTGTGCGCGTACGTCTTTGCCAGCAGCACGGCTCCGGCTGCTGCGCCGCCATTGGCTGCTGCCAGCGTCGCCGTCTTCGCCTCATCGAGTGCGCGGACGGTGATCGCGCCGTCCGTCGCGCGCAGGCTGCCGCCCTTTATCCGCGCGCGCACCTCGCCGTCCCAATCACCGATGCTGACGGCGGCTGCAGCGGGGGCGAGCGGGATGCTGCCCTCGATCGCGCGAATCTTCGACTCGCCGCCGATCGTTGCTGCCGCCTCGACGGACTTGCCTTCGAGGTTGCTGTTCTCTACATCGAGGAAAGCGTTTCGCGCCACGTTGGCGGCAGAGAAGGAGCCGTTGACCGCCATACCTTGCAGCGCCGCATTCACGTCGAGGACGTTGAGATCGTTCACTTCTTTGCTCGTCACGGAGAGGTTTTCCCCGGCGCTCAGGCGCGCATCCTTGATCGCCGTCGCTACCTGTGACTTCTTGCCGCCGCGCCCTGCTTCCACGACTGCGGCATCGGCAGAGACTGCGCCGAAGGTGTGCTCTTTCTTGAGCGTCCCTTTTCGGATCGCTTCATTCGCATCCTTATAGGCCTGCCCGACGTTTGCCGTCACGGTCGTCCGGCTGCCGTCTGCATTTGCTTTGTACTCGTCCTCCACTTCATGGCCAGCCGTCACCACAGTGGTGTTGAGTGTGCTCCCGCCTGCCGACGTCCCGAAGTTCATCGTATCGAGCGAGATCTTGCGCTGCTCGTTCGCCGCGACGGTCAGACTGTCCTTCGAGAAAAGGGCGCCGCCCTTGATACTCGTCTCAATCTGATTGTCGAGCGTCGCCACATTGACGCCGACCCCGACGTTGGCGCGGCCATTTTCCGGCTTATAGGCGCCGCTTTCTGCCAGGGTACTGTTCTCCGCCTTGACGTCGATCTGACGCGCGCGCAAATTCTCCGCGCCGATCGTCGCATCCTGCAGACGCGTCTTCACCGTGTCGTTGAAATTGGACACACCGACGCTCCCCGCCGCCGCGACAGCGCCATCGGACGGGCTCAGCTGCTTATAGTGGTTTTGCGTATCGTTCTTTGCCGAAACGTCTGCCTCCGAAGTGCCGTCCCCAGAAAAGGCGATCTTCGAGCCTTGCAATGCAGCCTCCGTCTCGCTCTCGCCCTTCACGACAGCGACCGCCAGACCTGCCGCGACGCCGTCGCCGCCCGACGCCAGCGTCTGGCGGTACAGACGCGAGGCGTTATCTGCGCGCACGGCAAAATCGCCGGAGAGCGCCGCGTTCGTTCCCCGGACGCCCGCTTTCGTCTTGCCCTTGAGGAGCGTCACATCGTTGACCGAGGCGACGCCCACAGAGGAGCCCGAGACGCCGACATCAAAGTTGGCGATGCCGTGCAGTGCGAGCGCCTCCACCTCGAAATTGCGCGCACGAATATCCGCCGTCCGCCCAAGTCCTTGAACCTTGGCGATCGTCTCGCGGCTGTTCGTCGTCGTGTTGCTCGTCCGTCCGCGGCTGTCCGCAGGGAGGCTGCCATCCAGCGTACCGAGGACGCTGGAATCACTCGCGTAGTCGTGCGCCGCGACCGTGACGTCCTTCTTGCTTTCGATCTGCGCCTTGTCGACCATCGCCGTCGTCGCGCCGCCGAGCGTATTGACCACGATATTTCCGGAGTCTGCCACCCCTTCGCCGACAGCGCTGCGATTCGTCGCAACCGTAATGCTCTTGTTCGTGCCGGACGCTGAGACGGCGACCCCATGATACTCCGTCGCCTGCCGAAAGTCCCTGAGATTTTGCGTATTTATGCTGCCCGTATCGTTCACATACTCGTTGACGATATTGTCGTCCGGCACCTTGTCAAGCACTTGGGACGATACGCGGTTTTCCTTCGCTGCATCATAGTCTGCGGCATTCGCTATGACCTTCGTCGTCTCGCCCGAGATGACGGCATTCGTCGTCATCTCGGTCGTGTTGACGACAGAGGAGATCCCCGCCGCACCTCCGGCGGCCCCAAGATAGGCAGGAAGAGCGCCCGCATAGCCATAGAAGGTGCGGTCAGACCTCGCTGCGACCACCACATCATGCGCTGCGTCGAGCTCTGCACCGCCCGTGATCTTCGCCGTCAGCTCGCCCTTCCGCTCGTTGACCGCCACGGATCCTGCTGCAGCGGCAGTGCCGCCTCCGGCGCCGCCGACGCCGATGACATTGTCCTCGCCATCGAGCTTCGCAAGAATCTCCGCGCCGCCGACGGTTTGTCTGCCGCCCGAAAGCTCCGCCGTCGTGCTGCCGAGGGTGGTCGTCTTCGAGACGCCCGCGCCGACCGCCGTCGTGCCTGCGCCCGCAAGGACACGCGTCTGCGCACCCGTATAGCTCTCCGATTTTGCCTTGAGGGAGAGGCTGGACTTCACCTCGCCTGCCGCATTCTTCACGTTCGTGTCCTTCATCCGGGCACGGACGTCTTTTTCGCTCTTCGACGTGGCGGCAGCGCCCTGCACCGCCGCTGTGCCTGCACCGGCGCTGCCCTCCGTCGCCGCGTGGATCCTCACTTGATCCTCCGCGAACACACGAATGGCGGACTTGTCCCCCTTCGTGACGATGTCCGTGTCGTTCAAAAAGGCTTCCAGCGACAGGTAGCCGGCGCCGCCCATCTCATTGTAGGCGACGGCGCCGCCGACCGCTGCCGTGTCCGCAGACTTCTTCCCGCCGGCAGCGGCTTCCTTCCTGTTGTCGTCATTCGCATAGATCTCGACGCTGTTCACGTTCTCCAGGCTCGACCGCCTGCTCTCGCTTTTACCGATTCCCGCCAGCGTCGTGTCCTTCCCCTGCATGAGGGCGAGCGCCCCCGAGAGTGCCGCCTCACTGCCGCCGTTGACCGCTGCCGCCGCAGAAAGGACAAAGCCGGTGTTTTTCACCCGCACCTTGACGTCATGCGCATCTCCCTTGAGGGAAGTGCCGAGGATATGCGCCTGCGTCGCGTTGTTCAGATGGGTGAAAGCCACGGCGAGCCCCGCACCGTTTTGCCATCCGACGAACTGCTTGAACCCATAAGCGTTTTCCGTTGTCTCTGCGCTGATCTGTCCCGCGAGATTGACGTCCATATTCCTCGGCTGTGCATACACCTCCGTATGCTGCGCCTCGATGTCGGAATCTTCTATCTCCGCCTTCATCGTGTCCGACCTATCCTGCACGCTGACGGAGCCTGCGCCGCTGAAATAGCCGCTTTCCACAGCTGCGCCGCCCGACATATTGATGAGAAGCGCGTCAGAATAAGCAATATTGTTGAGCGCAGGCGCCATGATCGTGCTCTTTTCGATCCGCGCCGCCATCGTGTTTTGCTGCGCGCTGACGGCAGCAGCAGCCGCGTCGCCGACGCTTTTGCGGCTGAGGTCAGAGGAAACGGCGAGAGCCGTCGTGATGACCTTCGTGCTGCCCTTCACCAGCCTCCCATCCTCCTTCATCGTATGAAGGAAGGGGTCGTCCTTGGTCACCACGTTCATCTCCGCATTCTCGCGATACGTCAGACCCGCCGGGTCAAGCCCGTCTGCCAGCAATTCCCTGTCGAAGGTTTTGTTGAGATCCGCCGCATCGTAGGCGGAGTTATCGAGCTTTTTCCCTGCGCCCGCTCGTATATCCGCCCCTTCGATGTGCGCCTTCGTATCGTTCTTGATGCT
>CAMURM010000162.1 GCA_947097535.1 uncultured Selenomonas sp. | reverse complement strand
AACACACGTTCTCTGCGCAGTTCCGTCTCAAGCCGTAAGACCGCCGTCCGCGCTCCATGCCGCGCCCGTCACGAAGGAAGCGGCATCGGAGGCAAGAAAAAAAATAATGGCGGCAATTTCTTCTGCCGTCGCAATCCTGCCGAGCGGGTAGACGGCGGCCATCTGCCGCAGCGCCTCTTCTGCCTCGGGAGCTGCCTGCAGCTGCGCCTCCGTCATCGGCGTCGCGACGTCGCCGGGGCACACGCAGTTCACGCGCACGCCGAAGGGAGCAAGCTCCAGCGCCAGCGCTTTCGTGAAGAGCGTCACAGCGCCCTTCGACGCACAGTACGCCGTGCAGAGGAAATTGCCATGAAGTCCCGCATCCGACGAAAGATTGACGATATTGCCACGGCTTGCCTTCAGTGGCTCAAGCGCCGCCTGCGACGTGAAGAAGGTGCCTTTGACGTTCGTATCCATGACCGCCTCGTACTCCGCTTCCGTCAGATCGGCAAGCGCACGCTCAAGATAGACGCCCGCCGAGTTCACGAGCACGTCGAGCCGCGAAAAGCGTGCGCAAGCAGCGGCGACGAGACGATGTGCTTCCGATGCGCGGCGCACGTCGGCGGCGAAAAACGCTGCTCGCCCGGCCGCCACGTCGCCGAGCGAAGCGAGCGCCGCCTCGCCACGCTCCTTAGAGCGCCCCGCCAGGGCGACGGAGCAGCCCGCTTCTAAAAAAAGGCGCGCCGCCGCAAGGCCGATGCCCGACGTGCCGCCCGTGAGGAGAACTACGCGCTCCATAGGCGCCCCTCCTTCAAAAATTCCACGAAAAAAGGCTGGGTCGAGGAAGCACGGATAAATTCAGCCACCCATCTTCACACATCTGCACCGTCCTCTCATCGTCGACAAATCCTCGACGTAGCACCGCTACGCCTGCGGTTTGTCTCCTCGATAGCTACAGCGCATCTGTGCAAATCCGGGCGACTTCATTTTATCCGTGCTTCCTAAAGCCCCAGCCCTCGGAGAGCCACCGTGCTCACTTGTTGTTGACGGCGTCCTTCAATGCCTTGCCTGCCTTGAACACAGGATTCCTCGAAGCGGCAATCTCGATTTCCTTGCCCGTCTGCGGATTGCGGCCGGTACGGGCAGCGCGATCCTTCACTTCGAACGTGCCGAAGCCGATGAGCTGGATCTTGTCACCCTCGACAAGCGCTTCCTCAATGCTCTCGATGACCGCGCCCAGAGCCTTCTCGGCATCCTTCTTCGTCAGACCTGCTTTTTCCGCTACATTAGCCACTAATTCCGTTTTGTTCACGTTTGTAGCCTCCTTTTTGAATTTGTCACGCTTCCTTTATTCGCGCTACTTGCCCGGAATCCTCTTTCCTCCATCAAAAAAAGTTCAAAAAACCTAGAAAAATCGCCGATTACGGGGATTTTTAATCGTTCTCGAAGCTATCTCGCGAGATGAAGAGGCTCGTCAGATGATCGGTGTCCGCCTGTCGATCGATTTCATAGAGCGGCAAGGGGCGCACGGATTCATCAGGCAAGGCGATGTTGTGCAGGTAGATGACCTCCGCTTCATCGCTCAGGCGCTCCATCAGAACGAGCTTGAGCTCAGAAGCGATCTCACGGCTGTAAACCTGCGTGAAGAGCACGCCCGTAGAAGGCGCTGCGGGCAGGCACCCGACATCGCCCGCGTCGAGGAGCAGAAGCCCGGCGACGGGATCGATGCCGAGGCTGCCGTAGAGCGTTTCGATGAAGCTCATGCCGGGCAGGATGTCAAGATCCAGACCTTCTCTCTCGCAGCGCTCGCGCAGGAGAAGCACCGTGCGCTCCGCCACAAAGGGGCTGCCGGGTACGGCGTAGACGAGGCTTTCGCCCGCGCGCGCCCGTGCCGTGAGATCCTCGGCAATCGCATGGTAGAGCTCCTCAAAGCTCGCCGCCTTCTCGTACCAGGCGTCGTAGCTTGTGAATCTGATACCGTGCCGCTTGAGCTCCGCCACGGACGGATGAACCGCCGTGCGCAGAAGAAGGCTCCTTGCCTCCTTCATCGCCGCCATGCTTTCGAGCGTGATGAGCCCGAAGCGCCCGGGGCCGAGCCCCACGACGGTGATGCTGCCTGCATCCTTCATCTATGCCCGCCTCCTTTCGCTTTTGCCCTGCGGTTTCTTAGCCGCGCCGCCCTTCGGCGTGAGCGCATCCTTCTCTCCCCGCAGGAGCATCAGGATGCGCGTGATGAAGTTCGTGATGTTCTTCTTGTACTGCGCGGCGAGGCGTATGCGCAGCATCTGCTGCGGCGGCGGCAGCATCTTGGCGTTTCGTCCGAAGAGTCCGAGGAGCTTCAGAAGCCCGTCCGGATCGAAGGCGGGCTTTTCCGCAAAGGAAATTTCAATAAACAGCGGCTTTTCGACGATCGAGCGGATGCCGAGGGCACGCGCGTAGTTGCGGATGCGCGCGACCTCGAGGAGGCGCAGCACGACGGGCGTCGGCTCGCCGAAGCGATCGATGAGCTCGTCGAGCAGCTCCTGGATCTCCGCATTCTTTCGAATCGCCGCAATGCGCTGATAGATCTCGATCTTGTGCATGGGATCGCTGATGTAGGCGCCGTCGAGATAAGCTTCTGCCTCGATATCGACGACGGGATCGAGCTTTTCTTCCACGGGCTTGCCCGTGCGCTTTTCCTGTATCGCCTCGTCGAGCAGCTTCGAGTACATCTCGAAGCCGACGCTCGCGATGTGTCCGTGCTGCTCCGCACCGAGGAGATTGCCCGCGCCGCGGATCTCAAGGTCGCGCATGGCAATCTTGAAGCCCGCGCCGAGTTCGGCGAACTCCTTCATCGCCTGCAGGCGCTTTTCTGCCATTTCCGACAGCACCTTGTCCGCCTGATAGACGAAGTAGGCGAACGCCATGTGATTCGACCTGCCGACGCGGCCGCGCATCTGATAGAGCTGCGACAAACCGAAGTAGTCGGCGTTGTAGACGATGATCGTGTTCGCATTCGCCACGTCGAGGCCGTTTTCGACGATGCTCGTCGCGAGCAGGATATCGTAGCGCCCTTCGTAGAAGTCGACCATGACGCGCTCTAAGAGCTCTTCCGGCATCTGTCCGTGACCCGTCTGGATGCGCGCGTCGGGTACGAGCTCTTCGAGGCGCTGGCGCATGCGGTCGATGCTCTCGACGCGGTTGTAGACGAAGTAGACCTGCCCGCCGCGCCGCAGTTCCCTGCGGATGGCGTTTTTCAAGACGGCATCGTTGCTTTCGACGACGTAGCTCTGCACGGGGAAGCGCTCGGCGGGCGGCGTCTCGATGATGCTCATGTCGCGCGCGCCGACGAGCGACATGTGGAGCGTCCGCGGGATCGGCGTAGCCGACAGCGTCAGGACGTCGACGCCCGCCGCGAGCTTCTTGATCTTTTCCTTCTGCTTGACGCCGAAGCGCTGCTCCTCATCGACGACCAGGAGTCCGAGGTCGGAAAAGTGCACGCGGTTCTGGTTCAGGATCGCATGCGTGCCAATGAGCACGTCGACGCGGTTCTCCTCCAGTCGCGCCAGCGTCGCCTTCTGCTCCTTCGCCGAGCGGAAGCGGCAGATGACGTCGACGCTCACGCCAAAGTCGGCGAAGCGCGCGGAAAACGTCTGGAAGTGCTGCTGCGCGAGCACGGTCGTCGGCACGAGCACGGCGACCTGCTTATGATCCATGACCGCCTTGTAGGCGGCGCGGATCGCCACCTCCGTCTTGCCGAAGCCGACGTCGCCGCAAAGCAGGCGATCCATCGGCTCGGGCTTTTCCATATCCGCCTTGATCTCCTCGATCGCGCGGCGCTGGTCGGGCGTCTCTTCGTAGGGGAAGGCATCCTCAAACTCTCTCTGCCACGGTGTATCGGGGGAAAAGGCGAAGCCCTTCGCCGCGCGCCGCTTCGCGTAAAGCTCGATGAGCTCGTCGGCAATGTCCTCGACGGAGGCGCGCGCGCGCGCCTTCGCCTTGATCCACTCCGTACCGCCCATGCGGTGCAGGCGCGGCACGGCGCCCTCCGAGCCGATGTACTTCTGCAGAAGTCCCACCTGATCGGTCGGCACGAAGAGCTTGTCGTCGCCGCCGTACTTGATGTGCAGGTAGTCCTTCTTGATGCCGCCCACATCGAGCGTTTCGACGCCGAGGTACTTGCCGACGCCGTGGTTCACATGGACGACGTAATCGCCGACGTTGATCTCGCGAAAGTGCGCGATGCGATCCTCCTTCGGCGCCTTCTGCGCGAGCTTCTTCTTCTGCCTGCCAAAGATGTCCCTTTCGGCAACGACGACGAGGCGCGCCTCGGGCAGCTCGAAGCCGTTCGCGAGCGTGCCGACGAGAATGTTCAGGTAGGCGTCGCTCAGAGGCTCACCCTCCTTCGCGACGGCGGACGGTATGCGCGACTTCGCAAAGAGCTCGCGCAAGGACGCTGCCTTCTCGGCGTCGCCGACGAGAAGGACGACGTGCTGCTTCGCGTCGAGCCAGCTGCGCGCTTCGCTCTTTAGCATGTCCATCTGGCGCTGGAAGGGGGCAACCGCCTGCACGGCGAGGCTCACGAGCTCGTCGGGCTCCGCGCCGTGGATCTTCTGCAGCATGAGAGCGGCGAAAAACGTCGCGTTCCCTTCGGCGCCCGCGACGAGCTCCTCCCACGAGAAGAGCTTCGCCTTGAGCTCGGGATTTTCCTTGACGAGCCTCTGTGCGCTCTCGCGCGTACGCAGGGGCTCGTCGAAGACTACGGCGCCCTCGCCCGCCAGATAGGCGAGGAAGGTCGCGCCCTCCCCCGCCCCCTCCGACGGCGCGGCGGGCAGCACGACGGCTGCGGGCACGTTGCGCACGGAGCGGCGCGTCGCCGGGTCGAACTCGCGCAAAGAGTCGATCTCGTCGTCGAACAACTCCAAACGAAGCGGCA
>CAMURM010000161.1 GCA_947097535.1 uncultured Selenomonas sp. | reverse complement strand
GCACATGGTCGGGCAAGAACGGCGAATACGTCGACCTCATCGCGAAGATCGGCAGACTCACGAACGAGTACAGCGTCTACAACGACTTTGGGCACTACGTCAAGGGCGACTTCCACACTTGGGGCACCTCGCTCTCGGCAGAGTACGGCAGGCGCATCGAGTTGAAGGGCGGCAGCTTCGTCGAGCCGCAAATAGAGCTGATCTACAGCCACCTGAACGGCGTCAACTACGAAGGCGAGACCGACTATGCAGGACAGAGCATGCATGTGCGCCAGAGCGCGATGAACAGCTTCGTCGGCCGCCTCGGCATCGGCTTCGGTCAGGAAACGGAGCGCGGCACATGGTTCCTGAAAGCATCGCTCTACCATGAGTTCGCGGGCGATCTCTCGACGGAGTACTCCGATGGCAGCACGAACCCGTGGAAGAAGACGCAGCAGAAAGGCAAGGATACCTGGGTCGGCATCCAGCTCGGCGGCACCACGAAGCTCAACGACAGGACGAGCCTCTACGGCACGTTCGAAAAGACCTTCGGCGGCGACATCAAGACCGATTGGCGCATCGACGCAGGCCTCCGCTGGAGCTTCTAGTGTTCTTGCGAGGACAGAAAGGAGACGATGAGAGCGCTGCTAAGAGCGGCGCGAGAAAAAGCATAAAAAGGGGCTGCTGCATGGGACAAGATCTCATGCAGCAGCCCCTTTTTGCCGGCGCGCCCGACAGCGCACGTTTCTATTTTCAGTCTTGACAATGCTCGCTGTAGTGCATACTATGATAATAGAAGTTGATGAGGCGGGGGTAGGAGCGATGGGAATAATCAAGAAGGTCGTTTCAGAGGAATATTGTGCGTTGATTCAAAAATTCCGTCTGATTGACGATACGTTTTTCAATGTATGCTTTGACAACTATATCGAAGGAATGCAGCTCTTGCTGTGTATCTTCTTTGGGCGGGACGATCTTGTCGTCAAACATGTCGTCACGCGGCAAAGTGCGGACAATCTCTACGGTCGCAGCGTGCGCTTTGACGTATTGGCGGAGGACAGCGAGGGAAAGCTCTACGATTGCGAGGTGCAGCGTGCGAACGAAGGTGCAGTCCCGCGTAGGGCACGTTACAACAGCAGCATGATGGATTCGCGGGAATTGGCAAAAGGTGCGGAGTTTTCTAAACTTCCGGAGACATGGGTAATCTTCATCACGGAGAACGACATCTATGGAGCAGGGTTTCCGCTGTATCATGTGGATCGAATCGTCCAAGAGCTTCAGCGACCCTTTGATGACGGTGCACATATCCTCTACGTCAACGGAGCGAATCGTGACGACACACCGCTTGGAAGGCTTATGCAGGATTTCTTTTGCGAAAATCCAGAGCAGATGAATTACAAAGAGCTTGCTAAAAGAGCGGATTACTTTAAGGCAGAGGCAGAAGGAGTGAATACCATGTGCGAACTGATGGAAAAATTCGGGGAGAAGAAATTAGAAGAGGGACGTATGGAGTCGGCTCGTAGGACAGCTACGGCGCTGCTCGCTTTGGGAAAACTCACGCTTTCGCAGATTGCTGAAGCGACACAGCTGTCGCAAGAAGAGGTTGAACGATTGGCGGGAACAACTGGCGTATAACTAGAAGGACTGCGCTGATTATAGGAAGCACGGATAAAATGAAGTCGCTCGGATGCGTGAGGATGGGCGACTGAATTTATCCGTGCTTTCTTGGAATCTTGCACAGGAGGAAGGATTTATTCTATAATAGAAAAAGTATGAAAGTGCGGCATTTTGCCGTCAAGGAGGCTGTTTCATGACAAAGAAATCATTCTACATAACGACGCCGATTTACTATCCGAGTGCGAAGTTGCACATCGGGCATGCGTACTGCACGACGATCGCCGACGCTGTCGCACGCTACAATCGTCTGACCGATCACGACGTCTTCTTCCTCACGGGAAGCGACGAGCACGGGCAGAAGATCCAGCAGAAGGCGGAGGAAGAGGGCGTGACGCCGCTCGCCTACGTCGATAAGATCGTCGCGGGCTTCCAGGGGCTTTGGCAGAAGCTCCACATCTCGAACGACGATTTCGTCCGCACGACGGAGGAGCGCCATCAGCGCGTCGTACAGGAAATCTTCCGCCGCATTTACGAGAAGGGCGACATCTACAAGGGCAAGTACAAGGGGCTTTACTGCACGCCGTGCGAGAGCTACTGGACGGAGCGTCAGCTCGCAGACGGCAAGTGCCCCGACTGCGGCCGTGCCGTCGCAGAGGTCGAGGAGGACGCCTACTTCTTCAAGATGTCGCGCTACGAGCGCCGCGTCCTCGAATATATTGAAGCGAACCCCGACTTCATCCAGCCCGTTTCGCGACGCAATGAGATGATCAACTTCATCAAGCAGGGACTCGAGGATCTCTGCATCTCGCGCACCTCGTTCGACTGGGGCATCCCCGTGCCCATCGCTCCCGACCACGTCATCTACGTGTGGTTCGACGCTCTGACGAACTATCTGACGCCGATCGGCTTCTTGGATGATCCCGAGAAATTCGAGAAGTATTGGCCCGCCGATATTCACCTCGTGGGCAAGGAGATCGTGCGCTTCCACTCCATTATATGGCCGTGCATCCTCATGGCGCTCGACCTGCCGCTGCCAAAGATGGTCTACGGCCACGGCTGGCTCATCGTCGACGGCGACAAGATGTCGAAGTCGAAGGGCAACGTCGTCGATCCGCTGCTTCTGATCGACGAGTTTGGCGCCGACGCCATCCGCTACTTCCTGCTGCGCGAGATCAACCTCGGGCAGGACGGCAATTTCTCGCGCGACGCTCTCATTACGCGCATCAACGCTGACCTTGCGAACGATCTCGGCAACCTCCTGCACCGCACGCTGAACATGATCGGCAAGTTCCAGGGCGGCGTCGTGGAAAAAGCGCTCGGCGAAAGCGCGATTGACCACGCCTTCCTTGACGAGGCGCAGAAAGCGATCGACGCTTATGAGCGCGAGATGGAAGGCATGAAACTGCAGAGCGCCATCAAGACGACGTGGGCATTCATCAGCCGCGCCAACAAGTACATCGACGAAACCATGCCGTGGGCGCTCGCCAAGGATGCGGCGAAGAAGCAGGAGCTGACGAATACACTCTACAACCTCGCCGAGAGCCTGCGCCGCATCAGCGTCCTCATCGAGCCTTTCATGCCCGAGACGGCGGCGAAGATCTGGCGCCAGCTCGGCATCGCCGAGGACTTTTCTGCCGTGCGCCTTGCCGATGTGCGCGCGTGGGGCGGCTTCCCGGCGGGCACGCATGTGGCAAGCCCCGAGCAGCTCTTCCCGCGCATCGAAGTAGCGGAGGAAAAACCTACGGCAGAGGGGAGAAAAGACTCTGCTGCAAAGTCCCAGGAACCGCAGAAAAAGCAGAAGGCGGAGAAGGCGAAGCATGACGCTCTGGCAGATGGCATCATCACGATCGACGAGTTCCGCTGCGTGGACTTGCGCGTCGCTGAAATCTTGCGGGCGGAGCGCGTGCCCGATACGGAAAAGCTCATGCGCCTCACAGTGAGCCTCGGCGACGAAGAGCGCGAGATCGTCTCGGGCATCGCCGAGTTCTATACGGCAGAGGAGCTCGTGGGCAAGAAGATCATCCTCGTCGCGAACCTCAAGCCCGCGAAGATTCGCGGCATTCGCTCGCACGGCATGCTGCTGTGCGCGAAGAGTGAGGGCAGCCTGACGCTCATCGAGGTCGACGCGCCTGCAGGAAGCGCGGTGAACTGATGGAGCTCGTTGATTCCCACGCGCACCTTGACGGCGAGAAGTTCGACGCCGATCGCGCCGCCGTCATCGAGCGCGCCATGGAAAACGGCGTCGTGAAAATCGTCACGATGGGGGATAATCTCGCCTCTTCGGAGCGGAGCGTCGCGCTCGCCGAGGAGTTCGACCCCGTCTATGCGGCGGTCGGCATCCACCCGGAAGAGGCGCAGCCCATGACGGCAGCGGACGATGATCGCCTCGCCGTCTGGGCGTCGCAGGAAAAGGTCGTCGCCATCGGTGAGATCGGCCTCGACTACTACTGGGAGAAGGACGAGGAGAAGCGCGCCCTGCAGCGCGCCATTTTCGTGCGCCAGCTCGATCTCGCGCGTCAGCTCAAAATGCCCGTCTGCATCCACGACCGCGAGGCGCACGGCGACATGATGAAGCTCCTCAAGACGGAGGGCAAGGGGCTGCGCGGCGTGCTTCACTGCTATTCGGGCAGCTGGGAGATGGCGGCGGAGCTCCTGAAGGGCGAGTGGTACTTCGGCATTGACGGCCCTTTGACGTACAAGAACGCCGCAAAGCTGCCTGAGATCGTGCAGCGCCTGCCGGCGGAACGCATCCTCGTTGAGACAGATTCCCCCTACCTTTCTCCCATGCCGTTTCGCGGCAAGAGAAACGAGCCCGCCCATGTACTCTATGTCGCGAAGAAGGCGGCAGAACTGCGCGGCGAGAGCCTCGAAGCCTTCGCACGGGCGACGCGGCAGAACACGCGCGATCTCTACGGGATTTGAAAGAAAATTTGATTTAATATGAGATTGAGGAATCGCTGATAAAATGAAGTCACCCAGATTTGTACAGATGCGCTGTATCTATCGAGGAGACAACCCGGAGGCGTAGCGGTGCTACGTCGAGGATTTGTCGACGACGAGAGGACAGTGCAGATGTGTGAAGATGGGTGGCTGAATTTATCAGTGCTTCCTCTAGAAAGAAGTGGTGAAAGCCTGCCGCAAAAGGGCTTTCACCACTTCTCTTTTCCCTAAATATGGTGCTTAATTCCATCTGAGTGGGGCATATATTGACAAAGGGGGAGAAAGGTGCTAGAATAAGCCTGTCGTTAGATTTCTAAGGGGGGATTGAATGACTTTAAGGAAACTAGCACTTTGCATGGTGCTGA
>CAMURM010000160.1 GCA_947097535.1 uncultured Selenomonas sp. | reverse complement strand
CGAGAAGGCGGCGGACAGCCACTCCCACGTGCCGATGTGACCCGTGAGGACGACGGCGCCGTGTCCTTCCGCGAGCGCGTCTTTGAGCCGCTCAAGGTGCTCGATCTCGATGTATTCGTGCACGTTCTTCTCGTTGAGATTCGGCATGTAGAGGATTTCCAGCATGTTCCGCGCGAGGTTCACGAAGGAGGCGCGCACGATCTGCCGCGCTTCCGCCTCCGAGACGGCAAGCCCTCTCATCATCTGGCGCACGGCAAGCTCGCGCTGCTTCTTGATAAGGCTGTAGTAGAGCCTGCCGAGCAGCGAACCGAGAAAAAGGAGCGCGCCGTGCGGCAGGAAGCGGAGCGTGCGGCTCAGCGCCATCAACGATTTGTAGAGCATGAACATTCACCTGCTGTTTTGAAATATATCACGAAGAGCGTCCTCATTGCGAAACATCCGTGACCATAGCGGGCGCCGTGAAGCGCTCGACGACGCTCTCCCAGCGCCCCTGCGCCTTCAGTAGGAACTCGATGATCTCGCGCACGGCGCCCCTGCCGCCCGCAGCAGCCGCCACGAAGGCGCAGAGGTCGCGCACCTCGGCGCACGCGTCCGCAGGCGCGGCGGGGAAGCCGACCCGCTGCATGACCGCGAGGTCGACGAGGTCGTCGCCGATGTAGCCGATCGCCTCGTCGGTGAGCGCGTGGCGCGCCTTGATCTCCTCGTAGGCGGCGCGCTTGTCGATATGACCGAGGTAGACGTCCTCGATCTTGAGCTCCGCCGCGCGCAAAGAGACGATCGCGCTGTCACGTCCTGTGATGAGCGCCGTGCCGAATCCCTCGTTCTGCCACAGGCGTATGCCAAGCCCGTCGCGCACATAGAAAGGCTTCATGAGCTCGCCCTGCTCGCCCGTATAGATGCCGCCGTCCGTCAGCACGCCGTCGACATCGAAGATGAGGAAGCGCACACGGCGCGCGCGTTCCCTCGCATCTGCGGAAAAAAACATCAGACCAGCTTTCCCTTCACCACATCGTAGATCGCCAATACGTCCTTTAAGAGCTCTTCGAGCTTGTCGAGGTAGAGGCTGTTCGGCCCGTCGCAGAGCGCCTCCTCGGGATTGTCGTGCACCTCCATGAAGAGACCGTCGACGCCGGCGCCGACGGCGGCGCGCGCCAGATACTCGACGAACTCGCGGTTGCCGCCCGACGACGTGCCCGCACCACCCGGCAGCTGCACGCTGTGCGTCGCATCGAAGATGACGGGCGCACCGAACGTGCGCATGATGGGGAAGCTCCTCATATCGACGACGAGGTTGTTGTAGCCGAACGAAGCGCCGCGCTCCGTCAGCAGGATGTCGGAGCAGCCGCCCTCGTGCAGCTTGTCGACGACGTTGCCCATATCGCGCGGCGCGAGGAACTGCCCCTTCTTGACGTTGACGACGCAGCCCGATTTCGCCGCCGCATAGATGAGGTCGGTCTGGCGGCAGAGAAAGGCGGGGATCTGCAGCACGTCGACGACCTTCGCCGCGGGCGCGATCTGCGACTCCTTGTGAATGTCGGTCACGACGGGCACGTCGAGCTCGTCCTTGATCGTCTGCAGCATTTCGAGCCCCTTCTTGAGCCCCGGACCACGGAAGCTGTTGAAGGACGAGCGGTTCGCCTTGTCGAACGACGCCTTGAAGATGTAGGGGATGCCGAGCCTTGCCGTGATCTCCTTGATCGTGCGGCCGATCAGCAGGCAGCGCTCCATCTCCTCAAGGACGCAGGGCCCCGCCATGAGGACGAGCGGGCTGCCTCCGCCGATCGTGAAATCTCTGACCTTCACCTTGTTCATCATCATATTACCGCCTTTCTCTTAAAAGTAGTTGAGGAAGCTGATAAATTCAGCAATTCCTTAAAGAAGCGACGACTTCGGCGACATTTGGGAAATGCTTGCGTTCCTCTTGCCGCAAGCCTCTGCAGTAAGTCTCACGCCAGCCCCTGCTCGCGGTAGAGCTTGTTCACGAGCGCGAGGTCCTCGGGCGTATCGACGCCGACGAAGCGGCAGTCCGTCTCCAGCACGCGGATGCCGTAGCCGTTTTCGAGCGCGCGCAGCTGCTCCAGGGACTCCGCCTTCTCTAAAGGCGTCGGCGCGAGGCGCGCGTAGTGGAGCAAGAAGTCGCGCCGGTAGGCGTAGATGCCGATGTGCTTGTAGACGGGCAGAGCCGCCGCGCGCGGATAGGGCACGAGCGAGCGCGAGAAGTAGAGCGCGTAGCCGAGCTTGTCGACGACGACCTTGACGTTGTTTGGGTTGAGCTGCTCCGCCGCATCGTCCATGCGCGTCATGACGGTCGCCATCGGCAGGTGTTCGTCCGTCTCGAAGAGCGCGATGAGATCGTCGATGACGGCGGGCTCGATAAGCGGCTCGTCGCCCTGCACGTTGACGATAAGGTCGATCGCCGGGTACGCCGCCGCGACCTCGGCGAGCCGATCCGTGCCCGTCGGGTGGTCGGCGCGCGTCAGCATCGCCTCGCCGCCATCCTCGCGCACGGCATCGTAAATGCGCCGGTCGTCCGTCGCCACAAGCACCTTCTCGGGCTTCTTCGCCCCCTGCGCGCGCGCAAGGACGCGGCAGATCATGGGCTTGCCGCAGATATCGGCGAGCGGCTTGCCCGGCAGGCGCGTCGATGCGTAGCGCGCCGGAATCACACAGAGTGTCCTCATTGCTCCTTCCCTCCCTTTCTGAGAGCTGCAATTTTTTCCTTCAGATGCGCGGCGAGCTTCTCATGGAACGCCGCCGCGCCTTCCCGGAACGTGACTTCGACGCAGATGACGAAGACGGGAATCGGCACCTTCGCCTCGATGATCGTCAGAGGGATCTTCACGGCGTCCTTCTCCGTGATGACGATCGCCTCCGCCCCGAGCGAGATCGCCTGATCGAGGACGTCCTGCAGCTCCTTCGTCGTGTACTCGTGGTGGTCGGGGAAGCGCAGGCTCTCGACGATCCTGGCGCCGATGTCGAAGAGCGTCTGCTCAAACGACATCGGGTTGCCGATCGCCGAGACCGCCATGACGCGCTTTCCCGCGAACGTCTTGATGTCGACGCCCTCGCCCGCGATGTCGCGGTGCCAGTCCTTGAGGTCGACGAAGCGGCGGGGCTGATGGATGCTCTCCATGATCAGCGCCTTCTCGTTGTACTTTCTTATCGTGTTCTTGATGTGCTCGCGCGAGACGCCGACCGCCTGATCGACCTTCGTCAGAAGGCACACGTCGGCGCGCTCGATGTGCGAGACGGGCTCACGCAGCGTGCCGCGCGGCAGCATGTAGCCGTTGCCGAAGACGTTGACCGCGTCGACGAGCAGGATGTCCATATCGCGCGCGAGCTGCCAGTGCTGGTAGCCGTCGTCTAAGATCGCGACCTCAGCGCCGAAGTGCTCGATGGCGTACTGCCCCGTCAGCGCGCGCTCGGCGCCGATGAGCACGGGCACCTCGGGCAGGTGCTTGGCGAGCATGAACGCCTCATCGCCCGCCTCGGTCGCATCCATGTAGAGCTTCTGCCCGTCGGAAACGATGCCGACGTCGCCGCGCCACTTTGCGCGGTAGCCGCGGTTTAAGATGACGACGCGGTAGCCCATGTCGCGAATCGCCGCCGCCAGGTACTGCGCCGTCGGCGTCTTGCCCGTGCCGCCGACCGTGATGTTGCCGAGGCTGATGACGTAGCACGCGAGGCGCTTTCTTTGGAAGACGCCCTTCTCGTAGCCCCAGAGCTTGAAGTTTACGAGCTGGCGATAGATGACGGAAAAGGTGTAGAGCACCGCCATGACGATGCGCAGACAGAAGCCCTCGGCGTGGCGGCGGCGCATGAGGTCGGTGACGTAGGTGCGGAAGTTCTCGACGCGCTCCGTCGTACGCACCTTGCCCGCGCTCTCGCCCTGCTCGAACTCTTCGAGAAACTCCCGCAAGATCACAGCGGTCTTCCTCGACGCGCCCTTGTTCTCGCCGACGATGGCGAGCGTCTCGCGCTCCATGCGCCGCCTTTCCTCTTCGTCCTCAAAGAGCCGGATAACGGCTGCGGAGAGCTCCACCTCATCGTGCACGGTGATGCAGGCGCTTCGCTTCGTGAAGAGCAGATGCGTGTCCTTGAAATTGAACATGTTGTGCCCGACGATGATCGCCTTGCCGTGCGCCGCCGGCTCTAAGATGTTGTGGCCGCCGTGCGCGATGAGGCTGCCGCCGACGTAGATGACGTCGCCGATGCTGTAGACCCTGCCGAGCTCACCGATGGTGTCGAGGATGACGATGTCGTGCCCGTCGGCAGGCGTCTCCAAAAGCTCCGTGCGGCGCGCGACGGAAAAGCCCTTGTGCCGGCAGAGCGCCACGACCTCCGTCGTGCGCAGAAGCTCGCGCGGCGCGATGATGAGCTGCGCCTTGGGGAACTTTTCCCTGAGCGCGCCGAAGGCTTCCAGCACGGGCGTCTCCTCGCCGCGGTGCGTGCTGCCCGCGAGGAAGATGCCTCCCTGCTTTGACAGCCCCATCTCGCGCAGGAGCTTTTCCTTTTCCTCCGGGCTCACATCCGTGTACGTCTGATCGAACTTCGTATTGCCCGTGACCGTCACGAGCTCGGGCGGCGCGCCGAGGCGCATGATGTACTCGGCATCGATCGGCGACTGCATGGCGAACTTACGCACCGTGCTGATCATGTCGTCGAGGACGCTGTGCAGATGCTTGTAGCGGTTGACGCTCTTGTCGCTGATGCGCCCGTTGACCATCATGACGGGGATCTTGAGCTTCTTCGCCGTGCGCAGGAAGTTCGGCCAGAGCTCCGTCTCGACGGGCATGAAGACGCGCGGGTGGATGCGGCGCAGGATGCTGCCCGCGCGCCACGGCAGGTCGAGCGGGAAGTAGATGATGCTGTCCGCATCCTTGATGATGCGGTTCGCCATCTCGTAGCCCG
>CAMURM010000159.1 GCA_947097535.1 uncultured Selenomonas sp. | reverse complement strand
AGTTCCGCGCGGCACTGAACAATGCCGTCGCCGGTGACAGCGTGACGGCGATTGCCACGGGCGCATCGTATAACGACAAGAACGTCGCCGGGGCAAACAAGGTTACCTACGCGGGCGTCGCCCTTGCAGGCACAGACGCAGGGAACTACAGCCTCGCCGCCACCGAAGCGCAGGGCGTGGGCACAATCACGCCGCGCACGCTGACCCTCGTCGCCGACGCGAAGCACGCTGTGAAGGGCGGGAGGCTGCCAGAATTTACGGGCACGGCAATGGGTTTCGCCGCAGGCGAGGACGAAAGCGTATTCGCTCCGGACAGCGTCACCTTCACGAGCGCCGTCACCAATACGAATACCACCGGCAGATACGCCGTCACGGGCAGCATTCGCGGCGTGACGAGCGGGCTGCTCGGCAACTACCGCATCACGCAGGCAGAGGGCAACGCGCATGCCCTCACCGTCCACGTCGCCCCCGGTTTGAGCGGCATCTTCGTTTCGCTGCTGAAGGGCGCGAAGCCGATTTTCGACGACGGCTACGATCCGTACGTCTACCTCTTCGGCACGCCGCGTCCCATCCGCGCCGCAACGCTCGGACTCTACCGCTTCCACGCGGAACGCGACCTCGAAATTGAGGGGCTTAACCTCTGAGGCTGCATACCCGCGCTTCGTGCCCTAAATCTCTGCAAAAAGGAGTCCTTCTTATGAAAATAAAAGCAAAATGCTCACGCCTTAAATTTGCGCTGCCCCTTGCAGCGGCTCTCTTCCTGCCGGGCACAGCCTTCGCCGCGACGAATCTGCCGCATTCCGACGCACACCTGCCCGAAAAGACACCGGAAAACGCGCTCGAAAGCCGGCTGCCGACCGCAGGCGGCGGCGACATAAGAGCCGCCTTTCGCCTCTCGCGCATCGAAGTCGAGCAGGACGGCACGCAGCTTCCTGCCGCCGCTCTCGACGAAAGAACGGCGCCGTACCTTCGCCGCACGCTCGCAGAAGCCGATGTCAACGCGCTTCTTTCAGAACTCACGCAATACGCACGCGAGCATGGCTATCCGGCGGCAGCTGCCTACCTGCCGCCGCAGACACATACGGACGGCACGCTGACGATCCGCATCCTCGCCGGACGCTACGGCAAGATCACGATCGAAAACAGCGCTGCCGTCAGCGACGGACAGCTCAAGCGCATGACCTATGCACTCAAAGAAGGCGCACCCATCGAAGGGAAGCCGCTCGAAACCGCCCTCTACAACATCGCCGCCCTCGGCGGCATCGAGGCGGCGGGGCTTCTCTCGCCGGGCACAGCCTTCGGCACGAGTGACCTCACGATCCGCGTCAAGGACGGCAAGCGGCAGAGCTATGTCCTCTACAGCGAAAACTACGGCAGCAAAACCTCGGGACGCTATCGCTTCGGTCTGCAGGGAACCTTTGAAAACCTCACGAAGAGCGGCGACCGCCTGAACCTCGGGCTAACCCTCTCCAACAAAGACCTGCACAACTACAGCCTCAGCTACAGCCACCCCGTCGGCGCCGACGGCACAACGATCGGCATAGGCATCAGCCGCATGGACTACGAGCTTTCGGGCACCTTTCGCCCGATCGGCGCTGAAGGCACAGCCGACACCTTGAGCCTCTTCGGCACGACGCCGCTATGGCGCACGGCGAAAAGCTCGCTTGCCGTCACCTACGGCTGGGATTGGCGCAGGCTCAAGGACGAGTATAAGAAGCTCGGTGTGGAACTAAAGAAACACAGCAGCACCTTCTGCCTCGGCATCAAGGGCGAAGAGCGCCAATATCGCACGTCGTGGACGTACGATCTTACCGTCTATGCCGGACGGCTCGGCGCCGACTCCGACTGGGCGCGCATGCAAATGCGGCGTGCGGGCACGGAAGGGAACTTCACGAAAGGCGTCCTCAATCTCAATTTGCGTCACGAGATCAGCGACCGCTGGAACATCAGCCTCAAGGCGCAGGCGCAGAAAGCCGGAACGAACCTCGACAGCTCGGAAGAACTCTACCTCGGCGGCGCGAACGGCGTGCGCGCCTATCCGCAGGGCGAAGCCTCCGGCGACAGCGGAGTCCTGGGGAACCTGGAGCTTGCCTACCGCACGGGCGTGCCGAACCTCGTTCTCAGCACCTATCTCGACATGGGGCATGTCCAGTACGCCAATGACGGAAAAGACGGCGGAGAAACCCTCAAAGGTTGGGGCATCGGCATCAGCTACAGCCGCCCCGGCGACTACTTCATGCGCCTCGACTGGGCGCGTCGCATCGGCCTTGCCGAAAACGCAAGTGATAACGCCAAGGCGAAAAACCGCCTGTGGTTCATGCTCGGGAAAGTCTGGTAACAGGAAAGTAAAAGAGTGCAGCAGGGAAGAGTTTGCTGCACTCTTTTTGACACCAAAACCGCCGCATCGTTCGATATGCGGCGGCTTTTTTTCTTTCCTTCAGTTTTTCAGACTGCTGACGAAGTTTTGCAGTTCCGTGATGATGCCGCGCACGTTGGAGAGGTTCGCTGTGATCTCCTGTGTGGAAGCGGCCTGCTCCTCGCTGATGGCGCCCGTGGATTCGATGGATTTGGAGATTTCCGTGACGGACTTGTTCATCTCGGTGAGGGTTTCCTGGATTTTTTCCGTCGCCGTGCGGGATTGCTCGGCGAGCTTTCGTACCTCCTCGGCGACAACGGCGAAACCTCTGCCTTGCTCGCCGGCGCGCGCCGCTTCGATGGCGGCGTTGAGACCTAGGAGATTCGTCTGCTGGGCGATCTCGTTGATGAAGTCGATGACCTTGATGGTCTCGGCGTTGCGCTCCTGCAGCGTGCCCGCCTGGGAGACGGATTCCTGTCCCGTGCGCGCGAGTTCGCCGGCGCTGTTGGCGACCTGCTCGATGGACTGGTAGACTGTTTCCGTCGCGTTGGCGATGCGGTCGATGTTTTGGGCAATCTTGTTCAGCGTATCGCTGATCTCATAGCTCGAAGAAATGACGATGGGGACGTCGCCGTTCGGTCCCGTGACAGGCGCGACCGTGACATGAATCGGCACGCCGTAGACGCTCGCGTCGAGTGCGGAAGACGTCGGGCGGCGCTCGTTGAATGCGTTCTGCACGACGGCGATGCCGCGCACGGAATCGCCCGGGGAGCTTTTGATCTGCAGATGCTTTGCCGGTGCGACGTCGATGATGGCCTCGGGGGACGAGATGACGAGCCTCGTGTCGTCGGGCAGGATGGGGTTCAGATAGGGCAGTACGAGCTTGAAGGCGTCGATGAGCTGTTCGTTTGTCTGGATATTTTCCGGCAGTGCCATAAGGATGTTCCTCCTCTGTATCATCTGTTGCTTGCATGGAATAGGAATCGAGGCGTGTGTTCAGGAAGTGCTGAATGTATCAGCGATTCTTTTACTTGAGCTCCTTGACGAAGCGCTTCAAGTCTTCGATGATGTCGCGCGCTCCTGCGAGGCTTGCCGTGATCTCCTCGGTCGAGGCGGCCTGCTCCTCACTGATGGCGCCGGTCGATTCGATGGATTTGGAGATTTCCATGACTGCCTTGTTCATTTCGGAAAGCGTCGCCTGGATCTTCTCCGTGGCCGTGCGCGATTGCTCCGCCATCTTGCGGACTTCTTCAGCGACGACGGCGAAGCCCTTGCCCTGTTCACCGGCGCGAGCCGCCTCGATCGCGGCGTTGAGGCCGAGGAGGTTCGTCTGCTGGGCGATGCCGTTGATGAAGTCGATGACCTTGATCGTCTCCGCGTTGCGCTCCTGCAGGATGGCAGCCTGAGATACGGACTCCTGTCCCGATTTTGCAAGCTCGTTGGCGCTTTCGGCTACCTGCTCAACGGAGGCGTGGATCGTCTGCACGGCGGCGGAGATGCGCTCGATGTTTTCGAGCACGGTTTCCGTAGCGCTCGGGCGGAAGCCAGCGGCTATGACGCCGATGACCTCGCCGTTTATGCCGAAGATCGGCGTGCCGGCAGTGCGCAGGGCGATGCCCGCAACAGAGGCATCCATGTCCACGGAAGCGGTACTTCTTGTGCGAATCGCTTCCTGGATCGCCGGATGATCGAGCATGGAGTCGCCCACGTGCAAAGGAATGGAGAAGCTCTTGGCAGGAACGAAATCAACGCATTTCGTCCCATCGGAGAGAACGCAGGCTATGTCGGCTTCGACTACCTCGTTCAAATAAGGGAGCACGGCTTTGAAAGCGTTCATGATGTCGTCGTTTGTCTTGATGGTTTCCGGCAGAGCCATGGAATATTCCTCCTCAGAATCGGGGAGCAGCAGTTTTGCGCCCTATTGCCTGTATTTGCAAAAGCATTTGGGTCGAAAGACCGGAAGATTCCCCTTGATACGTTGTTGTTCAACAATGTTATTTCTATCTTAGAGGGAGAAATCCCTGCTTACTAAAAAAGAAAATCATATAATTTCAGGAAAAAATATCAGATTCGCAGAAAGTCAAGAGAATAGTCTTATCTTAAATTTTTGCGGCGAGCTGCGGAAAAAGTCCCAGGCTGCGCCGCAGGATGCCGTGCAGATAGGCGATGAGTGTGCCGTAATTCGTCATGGAAACGCCCTGCTCCCGAGCGCATTTCATGCGGAAGATCATCTCGCGCCGGTTCAGCATACAGCCGCCGCAATGGATGATGAGACGATATTTCTGCAGATCTTCGGGAAAGCTCTGGCCGCTTGCGGTCTCGAAGCGCAGCTCTTTCTGCGTGCGCTGCCTGAGCCAATGCGGGATCTTGACCGTGCCGATGTCGTTGCATTGGCGATGGTGCGTGCAGCCCTCGGCGATGAGCACCGTATCGCCGTCTGCGAGGCGTGGAATCGAAGCGACACCGTCGACGGCGTCGGTGAGGAAGCCTTTGTAGCGAGCCATGAGGATGGAAAAGGAGGTCAGTGGAATCGTCGCGGGCACGGCAGCCGCCGCTTTTTGGA
>CAMURM010000158.1 GCA_947097535.1 uncultured Selenomonas sp. | reverse complement strand
CAAGAACAAGGAAAAGGCCATGCGCGTCCTGCGTGCACGCATCCTGGAGGCGGCGCGCGAGGAGCAGGCGGCGACGGTCGCCGCTGATCGCAAGAGCCAGGTCGGCTCGGGCGACCGCAGCGAGCGCATACGCACCTACAACTTCCCGCAGGGGCGCGTGACCGATCACCGCATCGGTCTGACGCTGCACAAGCTCGCGGCCGTGCTCGACGGGGACTTGGATGAGCTTCTGGCCGCGCTGATCACGGCGGATCAAGCGGAAAAGCTCAGGCAGGCCGAATGATGGCGCACGAAGTCTGGACGATCGGCTCGATCCTCTCGTGGACACAGGGCTACTTCACGGAAAAGGGCATCGAGACGCCGCGCCTCGATGCCGAGGTGCTTCTCTCGCATGTGCTCAAAAAGGAGCGCATCTACCTCTACGTCCATTTTGACGAGCCGCTGGAAAAGGCGGAGCTTGCGGCGTTCCGCAAGGCGGTCGCTGAGCGTGCGCGGCGCGTGCCAACGGCCTATATCACGGGCAGGCGCGAGTTCATGGGGCTTGATTTCGCCGTGTCGAGTGCGACGCTGATTCCGCGTCCCGATACGGAGATCCTCGTGGAGGCGGCGCTCGAACGCCTCGCGAAGATGGCGGCAAATGCAAATAGCACGCGCGCCCTGCACTTCGCCGACATCGGCACGGGCACGGGCGCGATCGCGCTCTCCGTGCTGAAGTACGCCGCGCCCGACGTCGAGGCGGCGGCCGTCGATGTCTCGGCAGCGGCGCTCGCCGTCGCGCGCGAGAACGCCGAGGCGCTGGATCTGGCGGCGCGCGTGCGCTTCCATGAGGGCGATCTGCTCGCGCCTCTTGAAGATGCAGCGTTCGATGCGATCCTCTCGAACCCGCCCTACATTCCCGACGGCGATATCGAGAGCCTTGCTCCCGAGGTGCAGGGCTACGAGCCGCTCCTTGCGCTCAAGGGCGGCGCCGACGGCATGGACTTCTACGCGCGCCTTCTGCTGGAGGCGCCGCGCGTCCTGCGCGCGGGCGGCTTCCTCGCGCTAGAAGCAGGGATCGGTCAGGCGCAGAAGATTCGCGCCTTGGCGAAAGAGCCTTGGGGCGATGTCGAGATCTTGCCGGATCTCGCGGGCATCGAACGCGTCGTCGTGCTGTGGAGAAAATGAGGCTGCGCCGCGCAAGCGGCGCTTTTTGCGTGTGACTTTTCGCACCGCTTCCGGAAGGTGCGAGGGCGTGCGCAGTTCGCCGGACAGGGGAGGAAATGTCTGTGTTTTCAACAAAGGTTCTGCCGCCGACGGCAGCCGCCATCGAGGAGGCGGCGGCGCTTCTTCGCGCGGGCGAGGTCGTCGCCTTTCCGACGGAGACGGTCTACGGACTCGGCGCGAACGGCTTCGACGCCGCCGCCTGCGCGAAGATCTACGAGGCGAAGGGGCGGCCTTCGGACAATCCGCTGATCCTGCACATCGCGCACCGCGCCATGCTCGACGAAGTGGCGCTCGACGTGCCCGAGATGGCGGAGCATCTTCTGGCGGCATTTGCGCCCGGCCCTCTGACCTTGGTGCTGCGCCGCCGCGCCGCTGTGCCCGATCGAATCACGGGCGGTCTCGCGACGGTCGGCGTGCGCATGCCGGAGAATGACGCCGCACTCGCCCTGATTCGCGCGGCGGGCTTTCCTCTAGCCGCGCCGAGCGCCAACACGTCGGGCAGGCCGAGTCCGACGACAGCGGAAACGGTGCTCGAAGACCTCGCAGGGCGCATCCCGCTGATTCTCGACGGCGGCCCGTGCCGCTTCGGCGTCGAATCGACGATCGTCGATGTGACGGGCAAGGCTGCCGTCATCCTGCGCCCCGGCGCCATCACGCGCGAGATGCTCGAAGAGGTTCTGGGCACGGTGCAGCTCGATCCCGGCCTCGCCGCTCAGGAGCGCGCGGCGCAAAAAGCGCGCGGCGCAGCAGAGGAAGCGGCAGGCGTATCGCGGACAGAGCGTGTCGCCGAAGCCTCTGCCGCCGCACCGCGCGCCGACGATGCACCCGCCGCACCGCGAGCGCCCGGCATGAAGTACACGCACTATGCGCCGCGAGCGCCGCTGACCTTGCTCGAGGCGCCTCCGGCAGCGCTTCCCTCCGCCTTTCGCGCCGCGCTCGCCGAAGCGGCGGGCAAGTCGGTCGGTCTCATCTTGACGGACGAGACGGCGGCGGCGCTTGCAGGCGAGGCGGAAGAAGACTTCGTCGTGCGTCTCGGCGCGAGAAAAGACGTGCGTGCCATCGCCGCGCATCTTTACGAAGCCCTTCGCGCCTTCGACGAAAAAAAGGTTGACTTCATCCTCGGCGAAGCTCTTGACGAAAGCGGCCTGGGACTCGCCATCATGAACCGCCTCAAGAAGGCCGCAGGGTATCGGATTCGCCGCTTTTGAACGGCATGTGGTATAATGGGGACAAGTGAATGAGGAGGTGTAGGACATCATGCCCGAGATCAGCTTGTTTTTTGGCATACGCATCACGATGTATTACGAAGATCACAATCCGCCGCATATCCATGCAGAATATGCGGGAAATGAAGCGACCATCGACATCCAAAATGCCCATATCCTGCGCGGCTACCTGCCCGGGAGGCAGTTGAAACTTGTCCTCGCATGGTGCGTCATGTATCAGGATGAACTGATGCAGAATTGGGAACTGGCAAAGAGCGGCAGAACGCCGGAGCGCATACCGCCGATGAGGAGGGGATAATCATGGACAGCCGATTCATGCCCGAGGTGCTGCAGGCCGTGCCGGGCGACGGATATGTCATCTATGCGTATTTCAACGACGGCACCGTGCGCCGCTACGATGCGGCGAAGCTCGCGGAAAGGGGAGGCATCTTCGAGCGCCTGAAGGACAGAGACTTCTTCGTCTCCGCCCTGACCGTCATGAACGGCACGGCGGCGTGGGACGTCGCGGGAGATCGCGATGCGACGCGCTGCATTGACATCGATCCCTTCGTCCTCTATGACTGCCCCGTCGTGCCCGATCCCTTAGAATGAGGCGCCTTTTCGTGCAATCGACTGCAATCGGACAAACTCTGGATTTCCCACGACAAAAGACTGAAAGAAGCCGCGATTAATACGTCTAAAGTAGGATAATATTTTAGAGGATTATAAAACTTTTTTGCATGAGGTAGATTTATGCCTAGAAGCGTAGTATAATAGGGGCTGGAAAAAAGTGCTTTTTTCGCGCATGGGAAAATCAATGATTTGTGGCTGGGTATTATATCCTATAATAAGGAGGGTCTGCTTTGCGGGCAGGTGATATGGGGATGAGTATTGCTTTGCTCTATCGTTACAGTCAGAGCTATTTCAACGAAGAGTTTAAGAAATTCGGTCTGGGAAACGGACAGTATGTGTTCCTGTTGCACCTTCTTGATCACGAGGGCATCAATCAGGAAACCCTGGCGCATATGGTGAAGATCGATAAGACGACGGCGGCGCGCGCCGTGGCGAAGCTCGTCGAAGCAGGCTATGTGCGGCGCAGGATCAGCGACTCGGATCGCCGCGCCTACGTGCTGACGACGACGGAGAAGACGCAGAGCATAAAGAAGGATCTCAAGAAGACGCTGGACGGCTGGCAAAAGCTCATGGTACAGGGCTTCTCGCCCGAAGAGCGGCGCCAGTTCGACGGCTTTTTGGAGCATGCCGTGAAGAACGCCGCCGCCCAGGAAGTCTGAGCGGCGCAGATATTTCTGTCTGCCGTGAGGGAAATCCTTTTATGATAACGATAAAGCCCCGGGGAACCGCAGTGGTTCTTCGGGGCTTTTGCGCGTCGTGGTACAAGGAGAAAGCGGTTTGTCGTGCTTTTTCAAGCGGGAGGCGCCTGCCCTGCCGCCCTCGCCTTGACCGCGGCTTCGAGGCAGAAGTGCGGACACACGCGCACGGAAAGTCTGCCGCCGATCTCGCGGAGGCGGTGCTGCATGGCGCTGAGGCCGCCGCCGGGGCGAAAGTCGTGCGGACAGCCCGCGCCGTTGTCCTCGACGAGCAGGCGCCGCTCGGAGAAGGCGAGCGTGATGTGGCTGGCATGGCCGTGGCAGACAGCGTTGCTCAGTGCTTCTCTGAGGATGGCGGCGAAGACATTGGCGCGGCGCATGTTGCGCGGCAGGCTGCCCGTGACGTCGATGCGGACGCCGAGCTGGCGGTAGGTGCGCAGCATGTTTTCTACGAGATCCTGCGGGTGCGGCTCCTTGTCGAGCGGCACGGGTTCGAGCAGCTCGTCGATGCGCACGATGGTCGCGAGCGCATCCTTGGGTGCAGGGCTTGCGAGCAGCTGCTGCAGCATGCTGATGCGCTGGCCGAGGATGTCGTGCACGCGCGCCGTGATCTCCTGCAGGGTGCGCTGTCGCTCCGTCTCTTCCAGCGTTTCGAGGAGCGCCTTCTGCTCCTTGGCGCGCGCGGCGAGAAGCTCGTTTTTCGCTTCGAGAGCGCGCGTCACCGCATCGAGCTCCGTGACGCAGGAGGCCGTGATCTGCCAGCCGCGCAGCCCCTCCGTCAGGTGCGTGCGCTGCAGGAGCCAGGCGTCGCCCGCTGCGAAGCGGAAGAGGAAGGCGCTCTTCTGCACCTCTTTTCTTGCGGCAGGAGAGTCGGAGAACTTCGTAAGCGCCTGCCAGAAGACGTGCGCGTTGCGGTACTGCACGCCGAGAAGCCGCTCCATGAAGTGCAGCATTGTGATGTTCACGAGCACGGTCTTGCCGCGCTCTTTCGCGAAGAGCACGCCTTCGGGCAGGTGGTCGAGCGCTTCTCGCATGGAGGCGGCGCTCGCCTCGCGAAGGAGGGTGGCGCGCTCCTTATGCGCGAGCAGGGAAAGGCGCAGGGCGATAAATGCGCACGAAAGGAGCATGCTCCACGGCAGATAGGCGTCGAAGAGCGGCAGGAGCAGGAGCCCCGCGCCGACGAGTAGGGCGGTGCAGGCAATGCCTTTCTGCCGCAGGA
>CAMURM010000157.1 GCA_947097535.1 uncultured Selenomonas sp. | reverse complement strand
CGAGCGCCGCCTGCACGATCTTCTCGCTCTCCGTATCGAGCGCCGACGTCGCCTCGTCGAGGATCAGGACGCGCGGGTTCTTCAAGATGGCGCGCGCGATCGAGATGCGCTGGCGCTGCCCGCCCGAGAGATTCAGTCCGCGCTCGCCGATCTTCGTCTCGTAGCCATTGGGCAGCTGCAGGATGAACTCCTCGGCGTTCGCCGCGCGCGCCGCTTCCTCGACCTCGGCGTCCGTCGCGTCGAGCCTGCCGTAGCGGATGTTCTCGCGCACGCTGCACGAAAAGAGCATCGTTTCCTGCGGCACGATGCCGATCTGCTCGCGCAGCGAGTCGAGCGTCACGTCGCGCACATCGTGCCCGTCGATCTCGATCGCCCCCTCGTTCACCTCGTAGAAGCGCGGGATGAGGTTCGCGATCGTCGACTTGCCCGCGCCCGAAGGGCCGACGAAGGCGATGAGCTGCCCGGGGCTCGCCTCAAGCGACACACGAGAGAGCGCGGGCACGCCCTCTTTGTAGGAAAAGGATACGTCGCGGAAGGCGACGTGGCCTTCGATCTCGGGCAGAGGGATGGCGCCCTCCCTGTCGCGGATCGTTTCCTCCATATCGAGCACGTCGAAGACGCGGTCTGCCGCCGCCATCGCGCGCTGCACCGTGCCGTAGATGCGGCTGATGCGCTTGACGGGGTTCGCGAGATTGACGGCGTACGTCAGAAAAGCGACGAGCGCACCTGCCGTGATCTCCCCCTGCACGACCTCGTAGCCGCCGATCCAGAGGATGAACGTGACGGTGATTGCCGCGAGGAACTCGACGGTCGGTGTCAGAAGGCTCGTGAGCTGCACGTTCTTCATCTCCGCCTGGAAGTTCAGCTCGTTCTGCTTGTGGAAGCGCTCGATCTCGTAGCGCTCGCGCACGAACGACTTGACGACGCGCACCGCTGAAATGCTTTCCTGCAAGAGCGAATTGATGTCGGCGAGCCTTTCCTGGATGATCGTGCCCGACTGCTTGAGCTTCCTGCCGAAGATGTTCATCGCCTGTCCGACGAGCGGCACGGTGATGAGTGTGATGAGCGTGAGCTTCCAGTCGAGACAGAACATGAGGACGATGGAGCCGATGAGGACCGAGGCTTCCGTCACGAACTCGATGAGCTTTTCGACGAGAGCGTTCTGCAGCGCCTGCACGTCGTTCGTCACATAGCTCATGACGGCGCCCGTCTGCTGGCGATCAAAGTAGGCGAGCGGCATGCGCTGGAACTTCTCAAAGAGCGCCTCGCGTATGTCGATGACGACGCGCTGACCGACGAAGGACACGAGGTAACTCTGCCCGTAGTAGAAGATGCCGCGAAAGAAGAAGACGACGACGATGCCGACGGCAATGAGGTTCAGCATCGCCATGTCGCGCTCCATGAGCACCTTGTCGATCATGTCCTTGATGATCCACGGCACATAGAGGTTCGCTGCTGCCGCCAACACGATGCAGACGACGGCGACTGCCAGCTGCTTCATGTAGGGCCGTATGTATTGCAAAAGGCGAACGTAGTTCTTCATGCTTCCCTCTCACTTCCCGCGCCGCCCGCCGCCGCGAGCACATGCGCCGCGACGCGCACGGAGGCGCCCGGCGGCCCGAGCTGCAGCACGGCGACCTTGAGCCGCGCCATGACGGAGTCGCGGTGCGGCTCGCCCCGATAGAGCTTCGCCGCTTCTTCTGCGATGCGCTCGGGCGTCACCTCGTCCTGCAGCAGCTCGGGCTCCGCCTCCTCGCCGAGAATGATGTTCGGCAGGCTGAAGTGCTCGATCTTCACGAGCATCTTGCCGATGGCGTAGTTGAGCCTGCCCATGCGATAACAGACGACGGCGGGCAGATCCATCAGCGCCGCCTCCATGACGACGGTGCCCGAGGTCGCGACGGCAAAGTCGGCGATGCCCATGAGGTCGTACGTATGCTCCTCCGTCAGCTCGACGGCGGCGCCGGACTTCTCGATGTAGCGCAAAAGCTCCTCGCGCTCGATGCCCGGCGCCACAGGCAGGAAGAAGCGCGTCTCGGGATGCTTCTCCTGCAGCAGGCGCGCCGCCTTGAGCATGTCGGGCAGGAGCAGCGCGATCTCCTGACGGCGGCTGCCTGGCAGGAGGAGCGCGGCGCGCTCGCCATCCTTGAGGCCGAAGAAGGCGCGCGCCGCCTCCGGCTCCATGTCGGCGCGCACGGTGTCGACGAGCGGGTTGCCGAGGAAGGTGACGTTCGCGCCCGCCGTGACGTAGGGGCCGATCTCGTGGTGGAAGATCGTGACGATCTCCTTGGCGAGCGCCGCGCACTTCTTCGCGCGCCCCTTGCGCCACGCCCACGCCGACGGCGGGATGTAGGAAAAGACGGGGACGCCGAGCGCCTTCGCCTTCGCCGCGAGGCGCCAGTTGAAGTCGGGGTAGTCGATGATCACGAGAAGGTCAGGCTTTTCCTCGCGCATGGCCTCGACGAGCGTCTTTTCGAGCTGCAGGAGGCGTCCGAGTCCCAGGACGACTTCCCAGACGCCCATGATGCTGTAGTCGCGACAGTCGCGCACGAGACGCACGCCCGCCTCCGCCATCTTGCCGCCGCCGAAGCCGAAGAGCTCTGCCGCAGGCTCCATCTCAAGCAATTCCCGCGCGAGGCGCGCGCCGTGCATATCGCCCGACGCCTCGCCCGCCGACATCATGATCTTCATCTTACGCCTCCTCTTTATAAGCCGAAAAAGCGCGAGGATACAGAGCCTGTATCCGCCGCGCAAATCCTCAAATCGCTGCGATCGTTATGCCGTTTTCCTCTGCGAGCGAGACGACCTTCGCCTGATCGACGACGAGCACGCTGCCCGCTTCGATGGCGAGAGCCTTCGCGCCGGCGGCGATCATCGACTCGATCGTCGCCGTGCCGATCGCCGGCACATCGAAGCGCATGTCCTGCGCGGGCTTCGCCGCCTTGCCGACGGCGGCGCCGCCGCCTGCGAGCTCGCCGCCGCGCCGTATGCAGGCGTCCGTGCCCTCGATCGCTTCGAGCGCCATGACCGCCTTCGCCTTGACGACGGCGGTCTGCCCGATGTCGTGGCGGCCGAGCTCCTTCGCCATGAGGAGCGCCATTTCCATGTCGGCGCGCTCGTCCGCCGTCGGCTCGCGCTTCGTCAGCGTGCCCGCCGGCGGCATCAGCGCCTTTAAGAGCGCCGTCTGGTCGAAGGCTTCCAGCCCTTCCTTAGCGAGCTCTTTGACGAAGGCGAGCATGATCGTGTCGTCCTTCTTGTCGGGCAGCGACATCAGAAGCTGCATCATGCGCATGTCGGGCTGCTCATGGCTGCCCGCGAAGAGCAGCTCCTTCGTGACCTTGCCGAGAAGCGTCACCTTCTTTACGCCGCGCTCCTTGAGGTAGTCGATGATCGCGCCGAGCTGCGCGACGTTGATCGCGCGGTGATCGGCGCTGACTGCGGCAAGCTCCGCGTCCGTATCCGGCAGCAGCGAGACGGCACTGACCTCGATGCCCAACGCCTTCGCCGCCTGCGCGCAAAGGACGGGCAGGCGTCCCACGCCCGCTAAAAGACCGATTTTCTCCAAGGATTCTCCCCTCCGAACTTTACTCCATCCTATTCATTCTCGCGGCGCTCGCGGCAGATGCCGCGATCCACGTTGCGCAAAAAGCGCAGGAAATGCTCGACCTCTTCGGAGGAATCGACCTCCTGCTCGATGACGGCGATCGCCTGCGCGAGGCTCAGACCCGAGCGGAAGAGGATCTTGTAGGCGCGCTTGATGTTGCGCCGCGCCTCGACGGGGATGCCCGCGCGCGCGATGCCGACGCTGTTGAGGCCGACGACGCGCGCCGGATGGCCGTCGACGATCGTGTAGGGCACGCAGTCCTGCACGATCTTCGACATGCCGCCGATCATGACGTTCCTGCCGATCTTCACGAACTGGTGGATGCCGCACATGCCGCCCAGGACAGCGCGATCCTCGACGATGGCATGCCCCGCGATCATCGCCGCGTTCGACATGATGACGTGGTTGCCGACGACGCAGTTGTGCGCCACATGCGTGCACGCCATGAGAAGGCTGTCGCTGCCGATGCGCGTCTCCTCGCCCTCGCCCGTCGCGCGGTGGATGCTCGAATACTCGCGGATCGTCGTGCGGTCGCCGATGATCGTGTAGCTCTTCTCCCCCTTGAACTTCAGATCCTGCGGCTCAGCGCCGACCGAAGCGAATTGGAAGATGTGGCTGTCCTTGCCGATGCTCGTCCAGCTGTTGATAACGGCATGCGGCTCGATGCGCGTGCCCTCGCCGATGGAGACATTCGCGCTGATGACAGCGTGCGCGCCGATCTTGACGTTTTCGCCGAGCGTCACGTTCTCCTCAATCACAGCATAAGGTCCGATCTCCACGCCCTTCGCCACATGTGCGCGCGGACTTACGACCGCCGATTCGTGGATATACGCCACTACCTTGCTGTCTATCATTTTTCCCACCCCTTATTCCTCTCGAAAAGAGCTGACAGGATTTACGGAATCCGATAAATTCAGCGCCGACATCCTGTGCCGGACTTCATTTTATCAGTGCTTCCTTATGTATGCTTCACAAATAAAGCTTTTGCCGCCGTACACCTCCGGTGCGATGCAGCTATAAAGCGCCATATTGTTATAATCCTGCAAATCCCGTCGTTTTCTGCCTCTCAAATTTCGGCAAAATCGGCAATTTTCGGGGTTGATAAAAGACTGGCACTTATTTTCCTGGTAATTCTGCCCTTTTACGCCATATCTTCAGCTCTTTGCAGAGCAAAGGTGAAGTCTGCCTTGGCGACGAGCACGCCGTCGACATAGCCGTCGGCATGAAGCTTGCCGAAGTCGCCGTGGATCTTCGTGATCTGTGCCTTCGTGATGAGCTGATCGCCGGGCACGACGGGCTTCTTGAACTTCACGCCCTCCATGCCGCCGAAGAGCGCGAGCTTGCCGCGGTTCTCCTCGGG
>CAMURM010000156.1 GCA_947097535.1 uncultured Selenomonas sp. | reverse complement strand
GAAGCCGCGCGACATCATGACGCGCGAGGCGTTTGAAAATGCCATCACCGTCGATATGGGCGTGGGCGGCTCGTCGAACACCGTGCTCCATCTGACCGCCATTGCCCACGAGGTCGGCATCGAGCTGCCGGCGCCGCTCTTCGACGAGATCAGCCGCCGCACGCCGTATCTGACGAAGCTGAGCCCAGCGGGCAAGCATCACATGCAGGATCTCAATGAGGCGGGCGGCCTTTCTGCCGTCATGAAGGAGCTCTCGCGCAAGGGGCTCATCCATCTCGACGCCCTGACGGTCACTGGCACGATCGGCGAGCGTATCAGGAATGCGAAGATCGTGCGCCCCGATGTCATACGCACGGTCGATGATCCCTACCGCAAGCAGGGCGGTCTTGCCATCCTGCACGGCAATCTGGCGCCCGACTACGCCGTCGTCAAGGCATCCGCCGTGGCGGAGGACATGCTCGTCTACAAGGGAACGGCGCGCTGCTTCTCGTCGGAAGAGGCGGGCGTCAACGCCATCATGGCGGGCGAGATTCACGACGGCGATGTCGTCGTCATACGCTACGAGGGCCCGAAGGGCGGCCCGGGCATGCAGGAGATGCTCAATCCGACAGCCGTCATCACGGGTATGGGGCTCAAGGTCGCGCTCATCACGGACGGCCGCTTCAGTGGTGCGAGCCAGGGCGCCTGCATCGGCCACGTTTCACCCGAAGCCATGGCGGGCGGTCCCATCGCGCTCATCGAGGACGGCGACATCATCTCGATCGACATTCCGAACCGCTCGCTGCGCTTAGAGGTCAGTGACGAGGAGCTGGCGCGGCGCAAGGCGGCATGGCAGCAGCCGGAGCCGAAGATCAAGACGGGCTACCTCTCGCGCTACGCCAGACTCACGACGTCGGCGAGCACGGGTGCGGTTCTGCAATAAGCGTCGGAAGGAGCACCCTTGCACATCGTTTTGATCGAGCCGGAAATTCCCGGCAATACAGGAAATATCGCGCGCCTTTGTGCCGTCAGCGGCATAGAGCTGCACCTCGTCAAGCCCCTGGGCTTTTCGGTCGAGGACAAGTATCTGAAGCGCGCGGGACTCGACTATTGGCATCTGGTCAAGGTGCATTATCACGAAAATTTTTCCGAGGTACTGCAGCTTTTCGCGGGCAGGAAGTTCCATTATTGCTCGAAGAAGGCACCGCGCTCCTACGACGCCGTATCGTATGCGGCAGACGATCTCCTCGTTTTTGGCAAGGAGACGGCGGGCATTCCCGAGTCGCTTCTCGAAGAGCACTGGGACGACTGCATACGCATTCCCATGCGCACGGGAGCGCGCTCTTTGAACCTGTCGAGCGCCGCTGCCATCGTCGCCTACGAGGCAATGCGGCAGCTCGGCTTTCCGGGGCTCGATACTTCGGGACATTGGCACGAGCGCTGAGACAAGATACAGTCGCGTTAAAACAAGACTTTTGAGATGGGGCTGAGTGGATTTGCAAATCAACCAGAAATTTGTTGACGAGATTCGGAGTCGGCTGAAGCCGGAGCACTTTCTCCTGCACGAGCCGATGAAGGAGCATACGACGTTTCGTATCGGCGGACCGGCGGATTATCTCATCTTTCCGACGTCGATGGAGGATATGGCGTTTATCGTCCGGTGCCTGAAAAAGCACGATGTGCCCTCCGTAATCCTCGGCAACGGCTCCAATGTGCTCGTCTTAGACAAGGGAATACGCGGCGCCGTCATCAAGTTCAATTCGCCGCTTTCAGCGATTGCGCGAAGCGGCAATACGCTCACGGTGGGGGCGGGTGCTCTCCTGCGCGACGTGTCGAGATTTGCTGCCGAAAGCAGCCTTTCCGGCATGGAGTTTGCCTGCGGCATCCCGGGGAGCATCGGCGGCGCCGTGTTCATGAACGCCGGAGCCTACGACGGCGAGATGAAGAATATCGTCTCTGCCGTGCGGGCGATTTCGCCTGCGGGAGAGGTCGTGCATTTTTCAGCAGAAGAGCTTGGCTTCGGCTACCGCCACAGCATCTTCCAGGAGAACGGCTGCGCGATCTGCGAGGTCGGGCTGACCCTCGCGCCGGGCAAGGCGGCTGAAATCGAGGAGAAGATCGCGGGCTTCACCGAGCGCCGCGAGAGCAAGCAGCCTCTCGAAATGCCGAGCGCCGGCAGCACCTTCAAGCGGCCGGAGGGCTACTATGCGGGGACGTTGATCGAGCAGACGGGGCTCAAGGGCTTCACGGTCGGCGGTGCGCAGATTTCCGAAAAGCACGCGGGCTTCGTCGTGAATACGGGCAATGCCACGGCAAAGGATGTGCTCGCACTCATCCGTGAGGTGCAGGAGCGCGTCTTTGCGAAAAACGGCGTCCGCCTGTTCCCCGAGGTTCGCATCCTGGGCGAAGGGGCAGAATAAGAAGACTGAGCCGTACTGCGAGGATTTGACTGTTTAGGAACCACTGATAAATTCAGCCACCCATCTTCACGCATCTACGCTGTCCTCTCGTCGTCGACAAATCCTCGACGTAGCACCGCTACGCCTCCGGTTTGTCTCCTCGATAGAACCAGCGCATCTGCGTAAATCTGGGCGACTTCATTTTATCAGCATTTCCTTTACAATTTCTTCATTTAGTGATACAATGACATAAGTCAATTTAAGTCGTTTGTATGAAGAGTGGGCGTTCGCCCACTCTTTACTCTTATGCACAGGAGCACGTTTAACGATGAGATGCTCTTTTGCATACAATATGCGCGGCAAAAGAGGAGGGCTTTTGTGGCAAAACATATAGAAGAAGCCGTAGAGGCTATCGTGCAGGACATCGTTCAAGGCTCCGATATGGAAGTCGTCGATGTCGAATACGTCAAGGAGCACGACTGGTATTTGCGCGTCTACCTGGACAAGGAAGGCGGCATTGAGATCGATGATTGTCAAAGTGTCAGCGAGCAGCTTGAGCAGATTCTCGATGAAAGGGATCTGCTCAAGGATGCCTATATCCTGGAAGTTTCATCACCGGGGCTCGACCGCGTCTTGAAAAAGGAGCGCGACTTCGAGCGCGAGCGGGGCAAGACGGTCGAAGTGACATTCTACGCCCCCGTTGACGGCAAGAAGGTATGGGTGGGGACGCTCACGGGATACGAGCCGGAAAAGAATGCCATTCTCTTGGATGGAGATAAAGAAGTTCTTTTGGATAAAGTGGCACAGGTGCGTCTGCACATAGATTTTTGACCATTGGGAGGAAGAGCGTTGGCCAGCAGGAAAGAGAAGGATAAGAAGAAGGATAACGAAAGCGGGTTTCTCGATGCAGTTCATGCACTGGGAAAAGAGAAGGGCTTGGATGTCGAGGTGCTTTTCGACGCGATCGAGGCGGCTCTGATTTCCGCCTATAAGCGCAACTTCAACGCCGCTGATGACAGCAGCGTGCACGTCGTCATGGATCGCATGACGGGTACATACCATGTTTACGCCAAGAAAACGGTCGTGGAAGAGGTCGAAGACGAGGTTCGGGAGATCTCGCTCGGCGAGGCGCGCGCCATCAATCCCGACTATGAGCTTGACGACATCATCGAGATCGAGGTGACGCCTGCAAAATTCGGGCGCATCGCGGCGCAAACGGCGAAGCAGGTCGTCGTGCAGCGCATCCGCGAAGCGGAGCGCGGCATCGTCTACGAGGAGTTTTCCAATCGCGAAGGCGATGTCGTCACGGGGCTCGTGCGGCGCGTAGAGGCAAAGAACGTATTCATCGACCTCGGCAAGACGGAAGCCGTCCTCACACCGACGGAGCAGATTCCCGGCGAAGAGTACCACCACGGTGACCGCATCAAAGCGTACATCATCGAGGTCTGTAAAACGGTCAAGGGACCGCAGGTGCTCGTATCGAGGACGCATCCGGGGCTTTTGAAGCGGCTCTTCGAGCTGGAGGTTCCTGAGATCCAGGACGGCATCGTGGAGATCAAGTCCGTGGCAAGGGAGCCCGGCATGCGCTCGAAGATCGCCGTCTATTCGACGGACGAGAACGTCGATCCCGTCGGATCCAGCGTCGGGCACAAGGGAATGCGCGTGCAGGCTGTCGTCGACGAGCTGCGCAACGAGAAGATCGATATCGTCAAGTGGAATCCCGAGCCGGCGAAGTTCATCGCCAATGCCCTGAGCCCAGCGAAAGTCATTTCCGTGGCGATCAACGAGGAGGCGAAGGAGTCGCGCGTCGTGGTACCCGGCTACCAACTGTCCCTCGCGATCGGCAAGGAAGGGCAGAACGTGCGCCTGGCGGCGAAGCTGACGGGATGGAAGATCGACATAAAGAACGAAGAGCAGGCAGCAGCGGAGGCGCTTGATGAATCCATGAGCGTCATCGAGGTGACGGGTGAAGAGTCCTTCACCGCTGAGGGCGATTGAGATGAAGACTCAGAAAAAAAGTCCGGAGCGCATGTGCATCGGCTGTCGCACGACCCATCCGAAGAAGGATATGATCCGTGTCGTCCGCAGCCCCGATAACGTGTATGCCGTGGATATTACAGGCAAAAGCCCCGGCAGGGGCGCCTATATTTGCCGCAATGAAGAATGTTTCCGCCGTGCAGCGAAAGAGCATGGCTTTGAAAGAGCTTTCAAGAGCAATATGGAAGCTGCCATATATGAGAATCTGAGGAAAGAGATTTTTCCGAACGAGGCAGCGCCGGAAGAAAGCTGAAATCAGCGGGGGTGGATCGATGTCGAAGTATAGAGTTTACGAATTGGCAAAAGAGTTCCAGACGGAAAGCAAGGTCGTCCTTGATATTTTGGTGCGCAACAAGTTCCGTGTGGCAAACCATATGAGCAGTGTCGGCGAAGACGAGCGTGCGGCGGTCGCACGCGCCTTTGCGCCGAAGAAAGCGACGCCTGCAGCAGCGAAGGCTCCCGCAGCCGATGCCGCGAAGAAAGCGCCGCAAAACAAGCCGCGACAGCAGGGGCAGGGCCAGAGCCAGGCACAGTCGAACGCCGCCGCAGGCGGGCGCCGGCAGCCCCGCGGCGGTAGCGGCGCTGCGCCCGCGG
>CAMURM010000155.1 GCA_947097535.1 uncultured Selenomonas sp. | reverse complement strand
CGCTTCCGAAGGAGATTCGGGAGCGGCTTTTTTCATCGCCTGGTGAGAGGCTCGTTGCCATCCGCAGCAGGCTTCGGGAGGCACGCTGCGATTAGAACGGACTGATCTTCTTTTCCTCTGCGGGCGGCGCCTGCTTCATCGTTTGGTCGTAATCGCCCGTCAGATAGTCGCCGAGGAGGCCGACCTTGAATTTGCCCGGGTGATCGTCGGGCAGGAGGTCGTTGGCGGTCAGCAGCATGTCGAGCGCCGGCGCCGTGCGCATGGCGGTCGCGCTCATGTGCATGACGAGGATGGCGCCGCGCTTGACCGAGCCGTCCGCCTCGTGCGTCAGGCGGTGCAGGATGCCGACGAGCGATTCGAGCGAGACGGCGTTGTAATCCTCCGTGCTGCCGCTGCCGTTGACGACGTAGGTAAAGCCGTTCTTGAAGATGGCCGCGACGCCCGAGCGGCTCACGGCGAGCGTCGGCGGGCGCAGGATGCGCGTCAGCGCATACCTGCCCGAGGGCAGCTTCATGTCGCCGACGGTCAGCGCGAGCTTCTCATAGGAGGCGCGCACGTCGAGCTCATAGGCTTCTTCGTCGAGCACCGCCTTGTTCCTGCCGTTCTTGTCCGGCACGCACATCGGCGTGTGCGTGTCCGTATGGCTGCCGACCTCGTTGCCGCTCGCCACGATGGCGCGCAGGAGGTTCGGATTGTTGTGGATGTTCTTCGTGATGATGAAGAAGCTGCCCGCGACATTGTGCTTTCGCAGCACGGCGAGCAGGTGGTTGACGGAGTCGTCGCTGCCCCAGTCGTCGAAGGTGAAGAACACGGTCTTCGCGGGTGCCGTCTTGACGACACCCGTCCTGTCAGCCCGGCGCATTTCTATGCGGGAAAAGCCGAGCATGCGGTCCGTCTCGCCGACCTCGGGAGCACCGATGTAGCGCTTGCAGAACTCCTTCGAAAATTCGCCGCCCGCGAGTCTTTCTGCTGAAACATGCGGGCGCACTTCTTCGGGCAGGGACGAGAGATCGACGGGGTAGGTATAGAGCGCGTCGGTATCTCTCAGGACGTCGAGGACGGAGGCGACAGCGTAGCCCGACGCCGCCTGCTCTCTTTCACGCTCTTTTGGCAGGGCGCGCGGCGCGTAGGCGATGTTGTCGACCTTCTCTTTCTTCAGTGTGCGAAGAAGCTCGACGGCGAGCGAGGAGCGCGTGTAGTAGTCCGTGCGCAGGTAGATGATCTCGCCGCGGTTGAACGAGGTCGTCCAGCGGCCGAAGAGGTCGGCCATGACCGCCTCGGCCGACTGCGCGTCCTTGTGCTTCGACTGCACGGCGTTGAAGCCCTGTCCGACGAGGATGCAGCCCATCGCCGAGACGGCTTCGCCGATCGCCGCCTCATCGGCTTCGGAAAGCGCGCGCGACATCTGGCGCACGACGTTCGTTTCCTCGCCATAGCTTCTGAGCTCATCGCGGATGCGCTCGATCTGCGCGCAGTAGTCGTCGAAGCTCGCTCCTTCCTCGGGTCTGAGGCCGATGCCGAGCTCCTGCCCGTAGGCGCGGATGTGCGCGATATTGCCCTGGTTCCTCTGCAGCTCGCGCTCCGTGACGAAGAAGGTGCCGCGCATGCCCTCGGCTTTCATCTCCTCGAGGATTTCCAGGAGCGGCTCTTCCTTCGACAGACCGCCGAACGTGAAGATGACGGCGGGCTTCGTGCTGCAGATGAAGCGCTGCGCCTCGGCAATGCGCCCGTGATTCTTGCGGCGCAGCGCAGCGTAGGCGCTGGCGGCGGGCGCCGGATCTGGCGGCGCGGCTTCCCGGCTCTCTTCCGCAGGCTCGAAGACGGCTGCCTGTCCTTCCGCTTGCGCCGCGCCCTCCATAGCCGCGAGCGCCGCGAGCCTCGACGCCTCGAAGGCGGCAGCTGTGCTCGCCCGCTCCGCCTCCGGTGCGGCAGCCGCCGTGCCGCCGCAAAGGGCGAGCAGCAGCAAGCTCATGGCGCAAAGAGCCTTTTTCTTCCCACTTCTCCTGCTCGTTTTCAAGTCGCACATAGCGTCTGCTCCTCCTTTGCTCTACTCGCATCTCACGTCGGCGAGATCGTCGCTGCCGCCGAAGCGCCAGAGGCTCACCGCCTCGATCCCGTGCTCTGCCGCCAGCGTGATCCAAGCGTTCAGCGTCTCGGCGTCGGCGTACCATACCTCCGAATCGTGTCCGGCTTCCGAAAACGTGAAGTGCAGTGCCGCACTCTCAGCGTCACGCTCGGGCTCCTTGCCGTGTTTCTTCGCCAGAGCCTTCGCTTCCGCCTCCGTAAGGAAGCGGACTTTGCCCTTCTTCAAGCCGAAGAAGCCATAGTCCTGCCACAGGCAGCCGCCCGTCGCGAACGCCGCCGCCTTTTTGCCCGGCAGGGCTGCCATCTTCGCCAGCGTCTTCTCGATGAAGGCGCGATCCGCCTTCGCGCCCGGGCCGCTGTGCTTTCCGTAGAGGTTGTAAAACATCACGACGTACTCGGCGTCCTCGGGGAAGCCCGCGTCAAACGCCATGCCCGGCTCCAAGACGATGCGCAGCTTCAGGCCGCGCTCCTTCGTGACGGCGGCAAGCCGCTTCGTGAAGGCGAGGTAGCGCGCCGTGAGCTCCTCGTCCTTGCGGAAGTTCTCGTAGTCGAGTTCGACGCCCGCCATGCCGAATTTTTCAGCAAGCGCGACCATCGCCTGCGCTTCCTTTTCCAGCCCCTCGTCCGTCGCGAGGAGGCGGCGCAGCAGCTCCCTGTCCTTTTCCACACGCTTTTCCCCCACGATGTCGTTCGTGAAGCTCAGGTAGCGCTCGGGTTTGCGTATGCTGTAGGCGTGCGCGAGGGACTGCACCTCTTTTGGAATATAGAGCGCATCCTTCTCGTCGTAGCAGACGGCGAAGAGCACGACCTTCGCGAGCTTCTCGCGCAAGAGTCGGTAGTCGCTCTCGCCGCCCGCCGCATCCCACCATGTGTGCCACGCGGCGAGCTCTACGCGCGCGTGCGGTGCGCTCTTCAACGGCTCCGCCTGGGCGCAGCCGCCGAGAGAGACGCCTGCGGCAAGAAACAGCGCCACGATCAACCATCGCATAAAAAAACCTCCTGCTCCCTTACACCCAAGAGGGCGCGCAAGCCTTCTCACGCGCCCTCTCTTTCTTATACTTCTTATACATTTTCGAGGAACCAGCGCAGGACTTTATCCCAGATTTCTCCTGCCCTGTACTTCGCCTTTTCGAGCCCCTTGTACTCGCTCGTGTAAAGGAGGCGCTCCTCGTCGTCCTCGCGTCCCGTTTCCGTCAGCACGCGCACCTTCTTGAATACGCCGTCGTAAACGTCGTCGGCAAGGTTCCTCTGGCTCCATGCCTCACCCTGCCACGAGGAGCCGAGGAAGATGGCGCCTCGCTCCGTGCGGCTCAGCGGGAGACCATCGGGGCCCATGTGTCCGTCGACCTCGACGCTCAAGCTGTCGCCTGAGAGATGGATCGTGAGCTTGCACTTGCCGCGCCGATGGAAGCTCTCGCGCCCTTCGTAAGGGGCGGCGCCGTCGTCGACCGTAGCGGCGTAGCGCTCGCGCATGTCGTTCGCGCGTCCCATATATTCGTTGGCGGCGGCGGGCGACGGCGCATAGCGCGCGAAGGCTTCGTTCTCGGCCACCTTGGCTTCCTTGTGCGCTTCCTCGACGGAAAGGATCTTCTCGCCGAGGATCACAGGCAGCTTCTCGCGGTAAAGCTCGCGCTTTTCGCCGCCGCGTATCTCCTCGACGACGAGGTGGTCGTTGACGAGCACGACGCCGACGGCGTCGGCAAGGTCGGCGGAGCTTCGCAGGAAGATCTGCTGCGAGCCGAAGGCGTTGCCTTCGAGCTCGACCTCCAGGCGGAGATTCTGCAGCTCTTCGATGTCGGTGAGGCGCGCGACCGCTTTACCCTCGGGCAGCGTCGTCAAGATCAGCGTCTCCTCGCGGCATTCGAGCGCGCCCTCTTTGAGCTCCCAGGCTTTTCGCCCTTCCTCGCGTCCGTCGACGAAGGAGAGCCCTGCGTCCGTATCGTAGTTGATGCGCATGAGGAGGTGGTTGATCGACCAGTAGGGCTGCGGCTGCATGCGCGTGAGATCGTAGAGGCTGCTCGTGCGCTTGTTGAGCACGAAGCCCTCGCGGTTGAAATTCATCGGGAAGGTCGCGCGGATCTCGCGTTCGTTGACGGCGCTGACGCGCGGCGCATTGCCGAATCTGCCCGTGTTCGCGTGCATGAGCACATGCGCCTGCGGCACATGTCCGAGCTCCATTTCGTAGATGTCGCGCAGGCGCGTGTAGTCGTAGGCAATGCGCCGCTCCATCTGGCGCTCGCTCTCCGTCGGCACGCCGTCCTTGTCGCGGATGTAGTCCATCAGGTAGTGGTTGTAATGGCGGTCGAGGTAGCTGCGCACTTCATCGAAACGCAGCGGGTCGAGCTCGCCGAGGAAGTCGCCGTAGCGGTCGAAGACGTTGATGTAGGCGAGGCGGTAGCCGTTCGAGCCCATCTCCCAGAAGGTCGAGTTTTCAAGCTCGTGAAGATCCTTCGGCCGCAGGAACTTCGTGTCCTCCTTGGCGAACTTCTCGGGATACGTCATCATCGTCGCCTTGAAGTTCAAGTCTTCCATGATCTCCTGCGCGAAGATCGCCGTGTCGCGCCGCCCGTCCTCGAACATGAGGAAGAGGGCGCGCGGCGGCAGCGATTTGCCGCTTCGATAGTAGTCGAGGATGTCCTGCTGCGAGATCGTCACATAACCCTGCGACTTGAGCTCCGAAAGATGGCGGCGCAGCTCTTCCTTGCCGATGAGCGTCGAAGTCTCGCCGTTTCGGTCGACGCCGAAGTAGGAGAGGGCGATGAAGCCGTGATCGTCTGCGCTCACCGCGGCGGCCGCCGAGGAATCGTACGTCCGAAGCGTGAAGAAAAGCTCCGCGAGCACGAAGAGCACGGCGGCGAGACAGGTGATCTGCAAGGCGACGCGCATTTTCATGCGGCGGTTCTTGCGGCGCGCGCACGCCTCGTCA
>CAMURM010000154.1 GCA_947097535.1 uncultured Selenomonas sp. | reverse complement strand
GCAACACCGCACTCCGAAACCTTGTGCATGGCAAACGTGCGGATCTGAATCTCAAGCGGATAGCCGCGGCAGATCACGGTCGTGTGCAGGGACTGGTAGCCGTTCGACTTCGGCATGGCAATGTAGTCCTTGAAGCGGCCGGGCAGCGGCTTCCACATCGCATGGATGATGCCGAGCACGCCGTAGCAGTCCTTTACAGAGTCGACGAGCACGCGCAGCGCCGAGAGGTCGTAGATCTCGCTGATGTCCTTCTGGTCGCGCTTCATCTTCTTGTAGATGCTGTAAAAATGCTTGGCGCGCCCCTGAATCTCCGCCGTCATGTGCGCCTCTTCGAGCTTTTCCTCGATCTGCCTGTGCGCCTCGTCGATGAATGCCTGCCGCTCCTGCCTCTTTTGCTTCACGCTCTCGACGAGGTCGTAGTACGCCTTGGGATCGAGGTAGCGAAGACAGAGGTCTTCGAGTTCCCACTTGACATTCGATATGCCGAGGCGGTTCGCGAGCGGCGCATAGATCTCGATCGTCTCGCGCGCGATGCGCTTCTGCTTGTCCTCGCGCATGTACTTGAGCGTGCGCATGTTGTGCAGGCGGTCGGCGAGCTTGATCATGATGACGCGGATGTCCTTCGCCATGGCGAGGAACATCTTGCGGTAGCTTTCGAGCTGCTGCTCTTCCTTGGACTTGTACTGAATCCTGCCGAGCTTCGTCACGCCGTCGATGAGCATGGCGACTTCGTCGCCGAAGCGCTCGCGCATCTCTTCTAAGGTATGCGTCGTATCTTCGACGACGTCGTGCAGGATGGCGGCGCTGATCGTGATGTCGTCGATCTGCAGATCGGTCAGGATCTTCGCGACGGCGAGGGGATGGATGATATAGTCCTCACCCGAAACACGCTTCTGCCCCTTGTGTGCAGCATCGGCAAGCTCGTATGCTCTTCTTATGAGATCCGTATCGGCATTCGGCTGATAGCTCTTCACCGCGTCCAGAATCGCCTCGATCGTCACGGCATGCATCTCATTCATTCCACTCCACCCGGCTTTCCTCGGCATTTATGGGCAGCAGTCCATGCTCGCCCGCACTAATCCCATGTCATACATTATACACTATCATGCAAGCTTTTTGGAAAAGGATTCCTACAGAGGATTTCCCTCGCGGAATATGCGCGATTTCTGCAGATCGAGCTTTCCCTGCGGCGGCGAAAAGTCGTATTTCCCTGCCGCCCGGCGCAGGACGCCAAGCTCTTCAAAGATCAGCAGCGCCTCTTGAAAGGTGAAGCGTCCCATGGCAGGAAAGCTGCGCAGATACTGCGCCAGCAGCTCTTTTGCATCGTCGGGCAGAACTTCGCCGCTCCTTTGACGCGCGAGCAGAAAGCGGTAGACCGAAGCCAGCATGTCGCGGTCGGGATGCTTCTCGTCGGCACGCGCCGGGCGGAAATCTTCGAGCATGAGCTGCAGCGAGCGCTTCTCCCGCCACACATGGTATTCGGGATAGTAGGCGATGTCGAGGCGCTCGCGGTTGACGAGCGGCGCTTCCTCGCCCCTGCCCCATGCCAGCACGTCGATGCTCGAATCCACACCGTCAAGTTCGAACTTCAGGTGCTGCCCCTCCTTGCCGATCTGCCGCGCGTAGCTGCCGCGCACGCCGCAGCACGAAAAGAGCGGCTTGGGATTACCCATGCCGTAAGGATCCAGGAGCTTGATCTCCGTCATCAGCCGCTCGGATATCTTCTCGGGCGCAAGTTCGAGCTCGATGTCGAGGTTCGGAATATAATCCTTTTCCGTAAGCACACTCTTCGCGTAAGAATCCAAAGCCTCGCGGAAGGCGTCGATTTCCTCCGAGCGCAGCGAAAGCCCCGCCGCCTGCGCGTGGCCGCCAAAGCCCAGAAGATGCTCCCCGCAGGCAGAAAGAGCTTCAAACATGTGGAAGCCGCGTATGCTGCGGCACGAGCCCTTGCCGACGCCCGCCTCCTCGGCGATGATGACCGTCGGGCGGTAGTAGCGCTCGACGATGCGCGACGCCACGATGCCGATGACGCCGGGATGCCAGCCCTCGGCGTGCAGCACGAGCACATGCGCGCGCCGGACGTCGATCGCCTCGATCTGCTTTTCGGCAGCCGCGAGGATCTCCTGCTCCACAGCCTGCCGCTCGCGGTTCGCTGCGTCGAGCTCCTCTGCGATCGCCTGTGCTTCCTCGGCATTCTCCGACAGAAGCAGCTCGACGCCGCGCAAGGCGGATGCCAGGCGCCCGGCGGCATTGAGGCGCGGCGCGAGCACGAAGCCAATATGCCCCGCCGTGATTTCCTTGTCCTGCAGATCCGTCACGGCAAGAAGAGCGCGGATGCCGGGCTTCGGAGATTTTTTCAGGGCGATGAGTCCCTGCTGCACGATCTTTCGGTTCTCGCCGAGAAGCGGCACGACATCGGCGACCGTCCCCAAAGCCACGATGTCGAGGTCGCCGGCGAATGCCCTGCCGCGCATCTTCTGCCAAAGCGCCTGACAGAGCTTGAACGCCACGCCGACACCGGCGATGTTCTTGTCTGGATAGGCGCAGTCGGCGCGATGCGGGTCGAGGACGGCGAACGCCTGCGGCAGCTCCTTGTCCGGCAGGTGATGGTCGGTGATGATGATATCGACCTTTTCCTTCGCCGCCGCCACCTCTGCCACAGCGGAAATGCCGCAGTCCACCGTGACGATCAGCGCAGCTCCCTGCGCGATGATCTCGTCGAGCGTTTCCTCGTGCAGCCCATAGCCGTCCTTCTGGCGGTGCGGGATGAAGTAATCGCAGTCGGCACCAAGCAGCCGAAGATTGCGGCACAGGAGCGAGGTCGCCGTGATGCCGTCGACGTCGTAGTCGCCGTAGACGACGATGCGCTCCTTCCCTTCGATCGCCCGCCCGATGCGCGCGACGGCGGCCGCCATGTCCTGCATGAGGAAGGGATCGTGAAACGGCTGCTTTTCGGGATGAAGAAACGCGCGCGCCGCCTCCTCCGCTTCTATGCCGCGGTGCAGAAGAAGCGCCGCCGTGAAGGGCGTCGTGCCGATGCGCTGCGAAAATTCCACGGCTCTCGCCGACATGTCCGGCAAGAGCGACCATTTCTTTTCCATCCTTTTCCTCCTTCCGACATGCGATACGATGGAGCAAAAGAGGCTGCTCACAAGTCAGATGCGACTTGTGCACAGCCTTTCTTATGCTTCGCGCTATGCGCGACAATCATGAAAATTACTTCGCGGCAGGCGCGCTGTCCGCCCGGCGGCGCTTCTCCGAGAAATTTCGCAGGATGACCCAGACGGGGCTCGCGATGAAGATCGAGGAGTAGCAGCCGGCGAAGAAGCCGACGAGGAGCGCGAACGAGAAATCCTTCGTCGTGTCGCCGCCGAACCAGTAGAGTGCGAACGTCGTGAAAAGCACGGTGCAGACCGTGTAGATCGAGCGCGTCAGCGTTTGGTAGATACTCGTGTTCACGAGCTCGTTGATGTCACCGCCGCGCCGGAAATGAAGCTTCAAGTTCTCGCGGATGCGATCGAAGATGACGATCGTATCGTTGATGGAGTAGCCGACGATCGTCAGGAGCGCCGCGACGAACGAGGAGTCAATCGGCCGCTGCGTCAGAGAAAAGACGCTGAGGACGATGAGGATGTCGTGCACGAGCGCCAAAATCGAGGAGATGCCGAACTTGAACTCGAAGCGGTACGAAACGTAGAGGACGATCATGACCCACGAGAGTGCGAGCGCCCAAAGTGCATTCATGATGAGCTCTGCACCCATCGTCGCTCCGACCTTCTCCTCGCGCAGCACATCGTAGTCGCCGAGCTGCTGCTTCAAGGACGCCATGACAGCCTTGCGCTCGTCCTCTTCGAGGTCGACGCTTCGCACCATGATCGTCGGCGCCGCCTCGGCATTCGCCGCGTCGCCCGAGAACTGGATCGTGCTGTTGTCGAGACTGTACTCGCGCAGGACGTCGCGCACCTCGGCCAGTGTCACTTCCTTCTGGAAGCGCAGCTCGATGATCGTGCCGCCCGTGAAGTCGATGCCGAGGTTGAATCCCTGCGTGCACATGCTGACGATACCGGGAATGATGACGCACAGAGAGATGAAGAACCAGAGCTTCGTGCGCTTGACAATATCGAACTTATGCATCCTTCTTCACCCCGCTTCCGATGGACAGTCCCGTCGCGCCGTAGACGGCGGGATTCTTGCAGATATTCGAAGCGATGAGGAGCTTCAGCATGTACTGCGTCAGCGTGATCGCCGTCAGCATGCTGAGCACGACGCCGAGCCCGAGCGTGATCGCGAAGCCCTTGATCGTGCCTGTGCCGAAGAAGAAGAGCACGAGCGCCGCGATGATCGTCGTGATGTTCGAGTCGAAGATCGTCGTGAAGGCGCGCTTGAAGCCCGCCTCCATCGAAAGGCGCAGCGTCTTGCCGAGGCGGTACTCCTCCTTGAAATGCTCAAAGATCAGCACGTTCGCGTCGACTGCCATGCCGATGGACAGGATGATGCCCGCGACGCCCGGCAGCGTCAAAGTAGCATCGAGCATCTTCAGGATGAAGAGCAGCAAGATGACGTAAGCCATGAGGCTCAAGTCGGCGATGAGTCCCGAAAGGCGGTAGAAGAGCACCATGAACACGAGGACGGCAGAGATGCCGATGACGAAGGCAAACTCACTCTTGTCCTTCGAGTCCTGACCGAGCGTCGGCCCGACCGTGCGCGTCTCGATGATATTGACCTTGACGGGCAGAGCGCCGCTTCTAAGCAGCATGGCGATGCGATGCGCCTCCTCCTGGCTCTCCTGCCCCGTGATCTCAGCCCTGCCGCCCGTGATCGGCTCACGCACGTTCGGATTCGTCAGGATCTCGCCGTCGAGCAGGATGGCGATGCGGCGGCCGACGTTCTTCGTCGTGAGGTCGGCGAATTTTTTCGCCCCCTCGTCCGAAAACTCGAGGTTGACCACATATTGATTCTGCTGATTGCGCGCATCCTGCGCGTTCTTCAAGTCCGTGCCCGTCATGACGGTGTTGCCGTCCTCATCCTTGAATTCGAGCATCGCCGTCTTGCCGATCGTCTTGATGGCAGCATCGGGATCC
>CAMURM010000153.1 GCA_947097535.1 uncultured Selenomonas sp. | reverse complement strand
CCCGAGATGAACGTCTCGTAGCTCGTCGCTTTCTGGCACGTGCCGTTTCGCGGCAAGAGGCGCAGGATCTTGGCAATATCTTCGACCTTCGGGATGAGCTTCTCATAGCCGATGAGGACGACGTTGATGCGCGGCAGAGTCGTCGTGATACGCGCATTTCCTTCGTTCGTCACGAGACCGGTCGCACCGTTCTCGGCGACGCCGAAGTTCGCGCCCGTGAAGCCGAGATCCGCCTGCATGAACTCTTCGCGCAGCACTTGGCGCGCCGTCTGAACCATGAAGGGGATGTCGCTCGGGATGTCCTTCTTCAGCTCCTTGGAGAAGAAGCCCGCGCACTGCTCGCGATTCAAGTGAATCGCCGGCATGACCATGTGCGACGGGTGCTGTCCCGCGACGGAAAGCATCCATTCGCCCAAGTCCGTCTCACGGATGTGAATGCCGTGCGCCTCAATGTCTTCGTTGAGGCGGATTTCCTCACTCGCCATGGACTTCGACTTGACGATGCGCTTGACATTGTTTTCCTTGCAGATCTTGAGGAGATAATCCTTGACCGCCTGCCCGTCCTTCGCACGGTAGACCACGCCGCCGCGCTCACGAACAGAAGCCTCGAACTGGTCGGCGAGCTGGTCGATGTGCTGTACGGCGTCATGCTTCATCGCGCGCAGATCCTCGCGCAGAGCCTCGATGTCGTGACCTTCGTACGACTTCAGGCGAGCACCCGGATACTGCTCGGCGAATTTGCCGAGAGCGCCGCGAAGAATCGGATCTTCAAGCTTTTCATTGATTTCCTTGCGCAGATCGCGTGCCATCAGCCCTCACTCCCTTCCATGTTCTCGATTGCAATGACGAAGAAGCGGCTCGGGCCATGAACGCCGAGCGTCAGCACGCGCTCAATATCCGCCGTACGCGACGGTCCCGTGATGAATCCAACATAACCGCGCTTGTAGACGCGCGAGATAATCTTCAAAGCCGTCGTGAGGTTTTCCGTCATGTAGTTCGCATTGACGTATACGGCATGTACCGGCGGCAGCATGCCCGTGACGCGCGCCTCGTAGGAATATGTGTCGACACAGACGCCGCCCGTCTCGCCGACGCCGAACTCCGCAACCGAAAGACCGAGGTCGGCCGTCGGCGCATGTTCCGCAATCTCAAACTTTTCCGTATAAATCGGCACTTCGGGCGTGGAAAGCTCCTCGTAGATCTTCTTGATGCCCGCATTGTTGTCGCCGCACGTCGCGATGACCTTCTTACAGTTGAACTCTTTGATGAGTTCCGCTGTCTTCGCCTTCGCCGCCGCCAGATCCTTCACGCGAAAGACTTCCGCAGCAGCCAACGTGGCGTTTTTCTCAAAATCGTCCCAATATTTCGCATCGATGAGTTTGTCATCGAACGCTTCCTTGGGCCAATCCTGACAGATTTTCAGCATGGTCCATCCTCCTTGATTAAATTATTTTAAAAATAAATAGTATATATTATTTCTTAAGAAATCCCCTTCTCCCGTGCTTGCCGCTCAAGATCGTGCAGGAGGCGGCCCGCACGGCGCTTTTCGCAGCAAGGCGGGAAAAGGGGGCTTTCATAAGCTGGATTGCCTGTCGGGAAGCGCTGCTTTCAGCTGCAGCTTCCACAAAATTTCATCATTCAGTCACCAAAGACGTAAATGCGTCTTGACGGCAGATTCTCAGAAAAGCTTCGTCGGGTTCAGGATGCCCTTCGGGTCGAAGGCCTTCTTGATGCCGCGCATGAGCTCGATCTTCTCAGGCGCATAGTTCTCGCCCATGTAGGACATCTTCGCGAAGCCGATGCCGTGCTCGCCGGAAACGAGACCCTTGAGCTCACGAGCCTTCTTATACATGCGGTCCATGGCCTCGTCAAGGTTCTTCTTCCACTGCTCGTCGTTCATATCGTCGCGCAGGATGTAGATGTGGAGGTTGCCGTCGCCCGCATGTCCGAAGCTCTTGATGCGGATGCCCATGTCCTCGCGCACCTGATGTACATGTTCAACGAACGTATTGACGCAGTCGCGCGGCACAACGCAGTCGACCTCGTCCATCTCCGTCGTCGAGCCTTTGATCGCCTCAAGGAACGCACCGCGCGTCTTCCAGATCGGCGTCTCGCGCTCTTCCGTATCGGCGATGAAGAGATCGATCGCGCCCTGGTCGAGGCAGATCTTCGCGACGTCGTCGTAGTAGCCCGAGATCTCCTCCGTCGAGTTGCCGTCGAACTTCAACAGCAGGTAGGCGTCCGCCGTCTTGTCGGGGAACTTCATGCCCAAGAACTCTTCGGCGTCCATGATGACCTCGCGCTCCATGAACTCGACGGCCGTCGGGATGACCTTCGAGCGCATGATGACGGGTACCGTATCGATCGCATGCTTCAGCGTCGGGAACGGCACGAGCAGCGTGACCGTCTTCTTCGGCAGCGGGATGAGCTTCAGCGTCGCCTTCGTGACGATGCCGAGCGTACCTTCCGAGCCGATGATCATATCCTTGATGTCGTAGCCCGTCGAGTTCTTGACGACCTTGCCGCCGAGGTTCATGACCGTGCCGTCCGCCATGACGACTTCCAGAGCGCGCACATAGTCGCGCGTGACGCCGTACTTGACGGCGCGCATGCCGCCGGCGTTCGTCGAGATGTTGCCGCCGATCGTCGCGGACTTCTCGCCCGGATCGGGCGGGTAGAAGAGCCCATGAGGCTCAACATACGCATAGATATCCATGATGAGCACGCCCGGCTCGACCGTCAGCGTGAGGTTCTTGTCATCGAGCTCAAGGAAGTGGTTCATGAGCGTCGTATCGATCATGACGCCCTTGTGCACGGCGACGGCTGCACCGACGAGTCCCGTGCCGGCGCCGCGCGGCGTCACAGGCAGGTTGTTGTCGTGGCAATACTTCATGACCTTGGAAACTTCTTCCGTCGAGAGCACGCGCACGACGACGTCCGGATAGTGCGCCTCGGCGCTCAGTTCGTCATGGCTGTACTCTTCCTTGATCTCGTCCTTCCAAAGAAGGCGCTCACGGTCAACGATCTGGGCAAGAGCCTCCAGGTCTTTTTCCTCGAAAGTCTTGTAGTTACTCATGCTACAACGGCCTCCCCTTTCTTGATCTTTTCGATCAGCTGCGGGACGATCTCATAGATGTCCCCGACAATGGCATAATTCGCCACATCGAAAATCGTAGCCTTCGGATCCGAATTGATGGCGATGATGGTTTCCGAGTTATTCATGCCGGCGACGAACTGAACCGAGCCCGATACGCCGCAGGTGATGATGAGCTTCGGGCGAACCGTGCGGCCCGAAAGACCGATCTGATGCTTCGCATCGAACCAGCCGCTCTCCATCATCGGACGCGTGCAGGCGACCTGGCCGCCCAGGAGCTCTGCAAGCTCCTCGATCATCGCGAGGTCTTCCTTCTTCTTGATGCCGCGGCCTGCAACGACGAGAACTTCGGCGTTCTCGATGCCCTGCTCCTTCGGCTTTTTCGTCGTGCCGAGCACGTCGACGCGGTTCTTGAGCTTCTCGGGCGCCACCGTGAACTCCTCGACCTCGCCGGAAAGCTCCGCGCTCCTCTCGGGAGCGTTCATGATCTTATAGCGTACCGTGCACATCTGCGGACGATGGTTCGGCGTATGAATCTCCGCCATGATGTTGCCGCCGAATGCCGGACGAATCTGGACGAGATCCGTGTTTTCCTTCATGTCGAGAATCGTGCAGTCCGCCGTCAGTCCCGTCTTGAAGCGGGCGGCGATGCGCGGCGCAAGCTGACGGCCGACCGAGGTCGCGCCGACGAGGATCGCCGTCGGCTTCACCTTGTTGATGAACGCTTCAAATGCCGACGTGTACGTCTCGATCTTGAAATACTTGAGCTCGGGGTTGTCGCAACAGAATACCTTGTCCACGCCATAGTGCCGGAGTTCATCGACGCGTCCCTTGATGTCGCTGCCGATGAATACTGCATACACGGGATGGTTGATTTTTGCCGCGAGTTCCTTCGCCTTGCCGATGAGCTCGAACGTGACCGGATGGATCACGCCTTCCTCGTGCTCGACGTAGACGGCGATGCCCTTCCAATCGTCCTTGTTGACCGAGGGCTTGACATCCTCCTCGATGAACTCCATGACGCCCGCAGGGCCCTTCTTCACGCAGAGCTTACAGAGTTTGCAGCCCGCGTTGATCTCAAGCTTGCCGTCAATGTTTTCGAGCGCATTGAACGGGCAGACCTTGATGACGTCTTCCATGATCTGCGCACTGGTAATTTTGTCTTGATGGACAACGAGTTTCCCCATTTGCATTTCCTCCAGTTCTTGTTCTTCGGCTCCCACAAAGCGCGCCTTTGCACTTCATGAGCAGTGTTCGGCCTTCCTTTGCGGAAACTTACGCGATGAACTTCTTCTTTTTCAGCATGCCGACGATCTTGTCCGAAACCTCTTCTGCCGTACCCGTCCAAGAAACCTGCTCCTTGTCGGACGTCGGCGGGAAGATGCGGCTGACCTGCGTAGGTGAACCGTTCAAACCGTAGTGGTTCTTGTCCTTGTCCGCCATGTCCTGGAGCGTGTACATCGGGATTTCCTTGTTTTCCGTCGCCTTCTTCTTGAGGTACGACGGCAGACGCGGCTGCACGATATCCTTCTGCACCGTGATGAGGCAGGGGAACTGAACCTTCAGATGCTCGATATCCTGTGCCATTTCCATGTCGACCAGGAGGCCGCCGTCCTCGACGCCCTTGATCACCTTGACATTGCAGACGCTCGGCAGATCGAGAGCTTCGGAAACCTCAGGCCCCACCTGCGCCGTATCGCCGTCCGTCGTCTGCAGTCCGCAGATGATCAGGTCGAACTTGCCAAGCTTCTTGATGCCCTGCGAAAGCGTATAGCTCGTCGCGAGAACATCCGCGCCGCCGAACGAGCGGTCGGAGATGATCGCGCCCTCGTCTGCGCCCATGGCAAACGCTTCATAGATGACAGCCTTTGCCTGCGGCGGTCCCATCGTGATGACGCTGACGCGCCCGCCGTACTTCTCCTTAAGAAGCAGACCGCACTCGAGAGCAAACAGGTCGTACGGGTTCATCTTGGAATCAGCGCCGTCGC
>CAMURM010000152.1 GCA_947097535.1 uncultured Selenomonas sp. | reverse complement strand
TTCATGTCCTGTTCTTGCACTTTTGATATACCTCCTTGATAATCCAGTCCGGAGTCGATGCTCCGGCTGTAATACCAATTTTTTTGATTTTATCAAACCACTCGTCCTGCAGCTCCGCCGCAGTCTCGATATGATAGGTTTGGCACTCTTTGGCGCACAGCTGCGCGAGACGCGTCGTGTTGGCGCTGTTCTTGCCGCCGATGACGAGCATCATGTCCACCTGCTGCGCGAGCTTGATCGCCGCCTCCTGGCGCTGATCCGTAGCCGTGCAGATCGTGCGGACGATGCGGACATCGTTCGACTTATCGAGCAGATGCAGCACGATCTCCTTGAACTTCGCCCCGGAAAATGTCGTCTGCGCGACGATTCCCAGGCGTGCGCACGGCGCGACAGCCTCTGCTCCCTCGATGGAATCGACGACGACAGCATCGCCGCCCGCCCATTCGAAGATACTCTTGACCTCCGGATGAAGCTTTTCTCCTACGATAACGACAGAATAACCCTCTTGAAAAAGCTCGTATGCCGTGGACTGCGCTTTCTTCACATGCGGGCACGTTGCATCGACGAGGAAAAGTCCGCGCTCTTTCGCTTCATCATAGACGTGGGGCCCGACCCCGTGCGAGCGTATGATGACCGTCCCCTTCTCCATGTCGGGCAGGCTGTTGACCGTGCCGACACCCTCCTCCGCCAGTCGTGCGACCATCTGCGGATTGTGGATGATGGGACCGAGCGTACAGGAAGTTCCGTCGGGCGACGCCTGCTCACGCGCAAGCTTGATCGCACGCTTCACGCCATAGCAGAAACCGAGGGATTCTGCCAAAAATACTTCCATATATCTACCACCAAATATCCAATGTATCGCAGAAGGATGATTTCACCTATTTCTGCAATCTACGCTTTATTATAGCATAAAATCAACCACTTATGCTATTATTTTTTATCATTGCGTAAATTTCATCCATTATTTTTTGTGAAAAATCCTGCAGCGCCTGTTTATCCTGCTTCTCGCCCTCAAAAACCAGCGGCTTGCCGTAGATGACGCGCAGCTTCGGCAGGAAACCGCCGTTGGCGAAGACATGGTCGGTGCCGATGATGGCGGCGGGCACGACGGGAGCCTTCGCCATGGCGGCGAGGAGCGCGACGCCGGGCTCCGCCTTCTTTCGCTCACCGTGGCGGCTGCGCGTGCCCTGCGGGAAGACGCCGAGGCAGTTGCCCTTCTTGAGCTCCGCGAGCGCCGCCTTGATGGCCCCCCTGTCCGCCGCGCCGCGCTTCACGGGAAACGAGTGGCAGCTTCGCAAGATGTAGTCGGCGACGGCGTTGAAGAAGAGTTCCTGCTTCGCCATGTAGCTGACAGGGCGCGCGAGGAACGTCGCCAGAAGCGGCGGATCCCAGTTGCTCATGTGGTTCGCCGCCAGGATCACGGGGCCTTCTGCAGGCATGTTCTCGCGCCCTTCGATCTTAGCTCGGAAAACGATCGAGAAAAGCAGAGTGAAGCTCAGCTTGAGCATAGCGTAGATCATCGTCTGCACCTTTCTACTATGGCGCGCACGACCGAGGCGATATCCATGCCCGTCGTGTCGAGCAGCTCCGCGTCCGGCGCCTGCACGAGCGGCGAGATCTCGCGCTCGCTGTCCGCCTTGTCACGGCGCGCGATGTCCGCTTCGAGCTCGGCAAGCGTCATCTCATAGCCCTTCTCCTGCATTTCCTGCCAGCGCCTTTTCGCACGCTCCGCCAGGGAAGCCGTGAGGAAGATCTTCACGTCGGCGTTCGGCAGGACGTGCGTGGCGATGTCCCTGCCGTCCATGAGCACACCGCCCGCCTCTGCCATCTGCCTTTGCTGCTCGACCATCTTCTCGCGCACGGGGCCGAGGCGCGCCACCTGTGAGACGACAGCGCTGACCGCGGGCGTGCGGATCTCGCCCGTGACCTCCTCACCGTCGACGAATACCTTCGTCGTCTTTCCGTCATACTTCAGGCTGACCTCGATGCCGGCGATGGCATCGAGGATCTTATCGTCCGTCACAGGCTCGCCCGCCTTGAGCGCCTTCCACGCGACGGCGCGGTACATCGCGCCCGTATCGATGTAGGTGTAGCCGAGTTCCTTTGCCGCGAGCTGCGCGACCGTGCTCTTGCCGGCGCCCGCCGGGCCGTCGATCGCTACCACGAGTTTTTTTGCCATCGTCTTCCCCCTATTGCACGAGCCCGTCCAGGGTTTCATAAAAGGACGGGTATGAAATGTTGACACAGGCGGGTGCGTCGAGCGTCACGCCCTCGCCCGCCGCGCCTGCCACGGCGAGCGACATCGCCATGCGGTGATCGTCGTAGGTGCGGCAGGCGGCGGGCGAAAGCGCACCGCCGCCATGGATGACCATGCCGTCCGCCGTCGCTTCGACAGCGCCGGGAGCGAGGCGGTTGAGCTCCATCGTCACCGCCTGCAGGCGATCCGTCTCCTTGACGCGCAGCTCTGCCGCGCCCGAGATGACGGTGTCGCCCTCGGCGAAGAGCGCCGCGACCGCGAGGATCGGAATCTCGTCGATGAGGCGCGGGATGATCGCGCCGCCGAAGGCGGTGCCGCGAAGAGATGCACTTCGCACACGGATGTCGGCGATCGCCTCACCGCCGCTCTCGCGCTCGTTTCCGAGCGTGATGTCCGCGCCCATGGCAGAAAGCACATCGAGGATGCCCGTGCGCGTCGGATTGACGCCGACGCCTTCGAGCAGAAGATCGCTCCCCTCGATGAGCGACGCCGCGACAAGCCAGTAGGCGGCGGAGCTGATGTCGCCGGGCACGAGGATCTCCTCGGGTGCGAAGAGCTCTTCGGCAGGCTCGATCGTCACCGCCGCTGCCTCGCGCGCGATTTTTGCGCCAAAGGCACGGAGCATACGCTCCGTATGATCGCGCGAGAGCGCAGGCTCCCGCAGCGTGGTCTTACCGTCCGCATAAAGCCCCGCGAGAAGCACCGCAGACTTCACCTGCGCGCTCGCGACGGGGCTCTCGTAGTCCAGCGCCCGCAGGCGTCCCTCGCGCCCCAGCACGGCGAGAGGCAGGAAGCGGTTCCCATCGCGCCCCCGGATCGCCGCGCCCATCGAAGAGAGCGGCTCGACGACGCGCCCCATGGGGCGGCGCGAGAGCGAGGCGTCGCCTGCGAGCACCGAGAAGAACGGCTGCGCCGCCAGGATTCCCAACAGGAGCCGCAGCGTCGTGCCGGAATTGCCCGCGTCGAGGATGCCCTGCGGCTCCTGCAGACCGCGGAGCCCGGCGCCCGTCACGAGCAGCGTGCCGTCCGCCCGGCGCTCGACGCCCGCACCGAGCGCCCGCATGCACGCTGCCGTCGAGAGGCAGTCCGCCGCCTCCAGAAAGTTTCGGATGCGCACCCGCCCCTTCGCTATGGCGGAAAACATCACGCTACGATGTGACACCGACTTATCCCCCGGTATGCGGATCGTCCCCGTCAAACCTCGCTTCGCCCGACGGATTTCTTTTGCCTCAGCCATCATCATCTTCCCCTCTGTTTCTTTTCGTCCGCTGCGGACGCGGCGGCGCTCCACCTTCCCGCCGCCGCGCCCATGGAGAACGCCGCCTGCAGATTGTAGCCGCCCGTGAAGCCGTCGACGTCGACGACCTCGCCCGCGAAGTAAAGCCCCGGCACGAACTTTGATTCCATCGTCTTCGGCGAGATCTCCTTCGTCGAGACGCCGCCCGCCGTCACGATGGCTTCGGCGAGCGGACGTGTTCCCGCCACCGTGAGCACGAGATGCTTGATCGTCTCAGCGAGCCTCTTGCGCTCCTCGCGCAGGAGATCGTGCACGGGCTTTTCGGGCGGCAGGTACGCGGCGTCGAGCACGGGCGCGATGAGCTTTCCGGGCAGGAGGTCGCACATGGCGTTCTTCAGCACCTTTCGCTGGTACTTTTCCATGTCGCGCTGCACGCGCGCCGCAAAGACCTCGGGCGTCAGCGCGGGCTTCAAGTCGAGCACGAGCTCGACGAACTTTCCCGCTGCGAGCGCCTGCGCCGCCGCGCGGCTCAAGGACAGCACGATGGGCCCCGTCACGCCGAAGTGTGTGAACATCATCTCGCCGAAATCTTCGCCGATCTTCTTGTCGTCGGCGAGGAGCGTCGCGCGCACATTGCGCAAAGAGAGCCCCTGCGCCTCTTTGACCCAGTCCTCCTCCGTGACGAGCGGCACGAGCGACGGCAGGGCGGCGCTGACCGTATGCCCGACCTTTCTTGCCATCTCGTAGCCGTCGCCCGTCGAGCCCGTGCCCGGGTACGAGGCGCCGCCGACGGCGAGCACGACGGCATCAGCACGAATCTCGGCACCGCCCGCGAGCACGACGCCGGCGGCGCGCCCTTCCTCGACGATGAGACGGGCGACGCGCGCCTCGCGTTCGATCTTGACGCCAAGCTCATGCAGATGTGTGACGAGCGCCTCGACGGCGTCGGCAGCGCGGTCGCTGACGGGAAAGACGCGCCCGCCGCGCTCCACCTTCGTCTCGACGCCAAGCTCTCTGAAAAACACGCGCACATCTTCGTTGTCGAAGGCGTGCAGCACGCTGTAGAGGAAGGAGCCGTTGCCCGGGATATTCTTGACGATCTCGGCGATGGGCGCGACATTCGTGATGTTGCAGCGCCCCTTGCCCGTGATCATCATCTTCCTGCCGGGCTGCTTCATCTTTTCCAGCAAAAGCACGGAGGCGCCCGCCTCCGCCGCCTTCGCCGCCGCCATGAGCCCCGCGGGCCCCGCGCCGACGACGAGGACGCGCCGCGCGCTCATCGCTCCTCCACGAGGCGGTAGAGCGCTTCGACCTCCGCCTTCGTCAGGGGGCGCGAGGCACCGCGCTTGACGCCCGTGAGGTTAAGCTGCGCGAAGCGTGTGCGCTTCAGGGCGCGCACATCACAACCCACCGCCTCGAACATGCGGCGCACCTGTCGGTTCCTGCCCTCGTGCAGCGTGATCTCGACATCCGTGAGCCCCTTCTCCGTCGTGCCGTAGACGCGCACCTCGGCGGGTGCCGTCCTGCCGTCCGCGAGCTCGACGCCGCCCCGAAGCTGCTTGAGCGCTGCGGGCGTGAGCTCGCCCGCGACCTTCGCGCGGTACGTCTTGTGCACGAGAAAGCGCGGATGAA
>CAMURM010000151.1 GCA_947097535.1 uncultured Selenomonas sp. | reverse complement strand
CAGCCGCGCCGTTTGGGCGCATTCCTTTCCTTTTGCTTTCTCATTGCCCTCGCCCTCTACGGACTTTTTCACCTGCCGGGCGGCGAGGGTGATGAGCCGCCGACGTATAAGGCGACGATTCTCGCCGTCGAGGAGAGCGCGAACGATATGGAGAAGTTCGCGCCGGGCAGTCAGAAGTATTATGTGACGATGCGCGTGGACTCTGGCCCGTCTGCGGGCGAGGAGGCGCGCTTCGTACACCGCACGCTGAACAATCCCGCCTTCGACATCCATCCGAAAGAGGGCGAAAATGTCCTTGTGCGCGAGGAGCACGGCTCCTACGCCATCGTTGACTACGACCGCCTGCCCGGCATGCTCTGGCTGCTCTTCGGATTCGCGCTCGTTCTCATCCTCTTCGGCGGTGTGACGGGGCTCAAGGCATTGCTCGTGCTGCTCTTCGCCGTCTTTCTCATCGCCAAGGGGCTCATATCGCTGATCCTCTTCTCGCCGACGCACATCCTCCTCTGGACGTTTCTCATCGGCTCCGCCATCACGCTCTCGACGCAGCTCGTCGTCAACGGCGTCAACATGAAGTCGGCGGGCGCGATCATCGGCACGATCGGCGGCATCCTCGTCGCGGGGCTGCTCGCGCTCTTCGCCATCCACTTCACCTATCTGACGGGCATCGCCGAGGAGCACGCGGGCATGCTCAAGGTGCTCTATCTGAAGGACGTCGACTTTCGCGAGCTGCTCTTTGCGGGCATCGTCCTCGGTGCGCTCGGCGCCGTCATGGACGTCGCCGTTTCCATCGCGTCCGCGCAGTGTGAGATGAAGAACCTCGCGCCGAAGACATCGTTCAAGGTGCTCGTCGCCTCGGGGCTCACCGTCGGGCGCGACGTCATGGGCACGATGGCGAACACGCTCGTGCTCGCCTACATCGGCGGCGCGCTGCCTTTGATGCTGCTCTTATTCTCTCAGCCGAACCTCTCCTTCGTGCATGTCGTGAACCTCGATATGATCGCGACGGAGGTCGTGCGCTCGCTCATCGGCAGCATCGGGCTCCTCTTCGCCATCCCCATCACGGCGTACGCGACGGCGTTCCTCGTGACGCGCGGCGCGCCAAAGCCGAGGAAGAGGCGCATGGCGAAGGAACCAGAAGAAATCACGGAGCGATAAGGAGGCTTTTCATGGATTTTCCCTTGACCCAAAGACAGCAGGAGATCATCCGCTTCTACCATCTCAATCCCTTCATTGAATACCTGCACGCAAGCGTCGTGCCGAAAAGAGACGGCTCGGTCGAGCTTCGTCTGACGATCGAGCCCGAGCATACGAACCTCTACAACATCGTGCACGGCGGCGTTCTGATGACGCTCGCCGACACGGCGATGGGCGCAGCCGCGCTCGCGCGAAACAAGAAGGTCGTGACGATGTCGCTGTCGATGGACTTCATGCACGCCGTGCCGCTCGCGAAGACGATCATCGCGACGGGCATCTGTCTGCACGACGGCAAGCACGCGATGACCTTGGAGAGCGAAATCAAGGACGAGGACGGCAAGCTCTACGCCAAGGGACACGGCACGTTCTACGTGCTCGGCAAGTTCCTTGAAGAAGAGGAGTAGCGCTGCGCTTTTAAGGAGTTTCTCCCCTTTGACGATAACAAGACGAAGGGATTTTTGCCCAAGGAAGCAGACGGACATACCCAAGGAGGGGACACGATGTTTGAATGGATTGGCAAGATCAGCGACTACACGGCGACGTGGAAGCTGAAGAAGGAAGCGAACTGGCGCATCAAGACCGGGCAGTCAATCTCGCTCACGGACAGCAAGAAGGACTTCGCGGAGGAGGCGCGTCAAAGGAAGCCGCAGACCGTCGGCACGCTCGCCAAGGTCACGGACGCGACGCGGCTCGCCATCATCTCGCAGAAAGCGCGCGGCGGCAAGAAACTCACGCCCGAGGAGCTTCGCCTCTTGAAGGAAAATGACGAGGCGCTCTACCAGAAGGCGAAGAAAGCGGACGACGCACGCGAGGAACTGAAGGCCGCCTTGAAGCGTGCCAAGACGAAAGAAGCCGCACGCCGCATCCTCATGGACGCGCAGCTCAAGGTCGCGATCGAAGCGATGGAGTCTGCAAAGAGCGGCGCAGGAAGCCTGCCCGCCGCCTCCGCGAACGGTGCGGGCGGGGCATCGTCGCCTGAAGCGGGCAGAGCTGCCGCCAACGACTCTGCCGCCGCGCCTGAAGGAGGAGCGTCGGGCTTTGGCGACGGAGCTGCCCCCGCCCTGGCTGGTGCAGGCGAGGCAGCGGCGGCAAAGGCCGCGCCTGCTGCACAGGCAGGGCAGGAGGCGCAAGGCGGCGCGGCGAGCGCAAACGGCAGTGCAGAAGGCGCACAGAGCGGCGCGGCGGAAAAGGGCGCGGCGCACGACGGCAAGGCGCACGATGCCGGCGAGAAGAAGCCGTCGTTGCTCGAAGAGCGCGTCGCCCAGCTCAAGGCAAGCTACAGCCGCGCGATGGATGAGCTGGAAAACGCGAAGAACGCGAAATTCGATCTCGATGACACCTACATCATCGTCCTCCGCGCACTCGCCGACGAATGGCGCGAATTCACTTCATCGAAGGCGTGGGAGAAGCTTCCCGAGAACGAGCGCGAGGCGAAGCTGCGCGGCAAGCACGGAGCAGCGGGCGACTACGGCCGACGGGGCAGCGCGGATGCGCTCCTTTCGCTCGCGGATTCCTACAAGATTTCGGGCAAGTCGGAGATGCCGCAACTCGTCGACCTCCTCACGCATGTGGGCAAAGAGGCGGGCGCAGGCTTTTCTGTCAGCGAAAGGAAGATTGGCGGCATAGATACGAGACGCTGAAGAGGCCCGAATAAAATAAAAGCCGCCAAAATGGTGGCATTGGATGTATCCGTGCTCCTAAGTAAATGCTGAATTTATCAGGGCTTCCTTAAGAAACCAGGCAGGAATCGCTCTTTCTCAGCGCTTCCTGCATTTTCCATTGACGGGGACGACCGATTGCTGCTTTTGCGGCGGCCGCCAGAAAGGACGATCTCGATGGCACAGTTTGAATCGCGCAACATCACGATGATGATGGATCTCTATGAGCTGACGATGGCCTACGGCTATTTCCGCGAGGGCGAGGAGGCTAGGAAGACACGCGCCTCCTTCGACGTCTTCTTTCGCCGCCACCCCGACGGCGGCGGCTTTTCCATCTTCGCGGGACTTGAGCAGATCGTCGAATACATCGAGGCGATGCACTTCTCGCCTGCTGATATCGACTACCTGCGCTCGCTCTCGCTCTTCGACGAAGACTTCCTCGACTACCTCTCGCGCTACCGCTTCACGGGCGACATCCGTGCCTTCCGCGAGGGCACGATCATGTATCCCGAAGAGCCGATCCTCACCGTGACCGCGCCCATCATTGACGCGCAGCTCGTCGAAACGGCGCTCCTCGCCGAGATCAACCACCAGTCGCTCATCGCGACGAAGACGCGCCGCATCGTGCGAGCGGCAGGCGGGCGCATCGTCTCCGACTTTGGCGCACGCCGCGCACACAACGTCGACGCCGCCGTCTACGGTGCACGCGCCGCCTACATCGGCGGCGCGGCCTCGACGGCGACGGTGCTCGCGGGGCAGCTCTTCGGCATCCCCGTCAGCGGCACGATGGCACACAGCTGGGTCATGTACTATGACGACGAATACACGGCATTCAAGAAGTATGCCGAGACGTACCCCGACAACGCCGTCTTCCTCGTCGATACCTACGACGTCATACACTCGGGTATTCCAAACGCCATCCGCGCCGCCAAGGACGTGCTCGATCCGCTGGGCAAAAGGCTCAAGGGCGTGCGCATCGACTCGGGCGACCTCGCCTACCTCTCCAAGCGCGTGCGCACCATGCTCGACGCAGCGGGGCTTTCCGACTGCAAGATCATCGCCTCGAACAGTCTCGACGAGTATACGATCTCCTCGATCCTCAATGCGCAGGGCGGCAAGATCGATGCCTTCGGCGTGGGCGAACGTCTGATCACGTCGAAGAGCGAGCCGGTCTTCGGCGCGGTCTACAAGCTCGCCGCCGTGGAAAAGGACGGCGAGATTCTCGCGAAGATCAAGGTCTCCGAAACGGTCGAGAAGATCACGAACCCCGGCAGGAAAAAGGTCTACCGCATCTACGATGCCGAAGGCCACGCCATCGCCGACCTTCTGACGCTCGCTGACGAAACGCCCGACATGACGAAGCCCTATCGCTACATCGACCCAAAGAAGCCGTGGAAGCACCGCTTCTTCACGAACTGCACGGCGCGCGAGCTGCAAGAAGACATCATCAAGGACGGCAGGTGCGTCGCGAAGAAGGATTCGCTCGAAGAGATCCGCCGCTACGTCAAGGCGCAGCTCGACAGCGAGATCTGGCAGGAGGAGCAGCGCTTCGAGAACCCACACACGCACTACCTCGACATGAGCCCCGCCTACTACGAGATGAAGCTCGCACTTTTGAACGAGATGCAGCAGTATTGAATGGGCGGCGCGTGCCATGCAGTCAAAATATGAGGAGGAAATCGCATGTTAGAGCTAGCAGGGTATTATGACGGTGCAAACGTGCAGCTCTTGGAAGGAGCAAGTCTGAAAAAATATCAGATTCTAAAAATCATCGTTACGGATGACTTTGTAGATGAGACCAAAACCTATTCATTGCCGAATAACGACCAGCTCCGTATCAATGCCGACGATAAGGCGCAACAGGCTTATGACCGACTTCTGTCTCATGCCAAACCAGGTATCAGCAGCGGAGACTATAAAAAAGACTTGATGGAAATGCTGGAGAAAAATATACAGAAAACTGAGGCTCGCGCTTGCAAATAAACGATTCAAGGATTTCGAGGATTGTCTGCAGATGGAATGCGGACGCGCCGTAGACGTGAGATACATTGTCACCAGAGATGCGAGCGACTTTATGGACAGCGATATCCCATGCCTGACGCCGAGCAAAGTATGCGCAATGGATTCGGACACGATCTAGGAAACGGCATAGATGTGTCCGGAATACTATCGCTTGCCGCCATCTCTTGACAATAACCGAAAGCAATGATATTCTTCCTTTTGGAAGCCATCATCACGACAAACAGCATATTGACGGATCAGGTGTCGCAAGACTCAATAGAGAAGCCGGAAGAGCCGGCGCGGTCCCGCCA
>CAMURM010000150.1 GCA_947097535.1 uncultured Selenomonas sp. | reverse complement strand
AGCCGGAAAAGAGCATCCCCATCGCCGTGCGCAACGTGACGTGGCGCATCATCGCCCTCTACATCATCCCGATCTCGCTGCTCATTTCCATCCTGCCGTGGGAAGAGGCGAGCCTTTCCGAGAGCGTCTTTGCGGCGGCGCTCGCCGCGCATGGCCTCGACTCTCTGGCGTCCGTGCTCGCCTTCGTCGTCCTGACGGCGGCCGTATCGTGCTCGAACTCGGGGCTCTATTCGAGCGGACGCGCCCTCTATGCGCTGGCACGCATGGACATGGCGCCCGCCTTCCTCGCACAGCTCAACGGCAAGGGCGTGCCGCGCAACTCCATTCTCGTTTCCGTCGCCGCGTGTTGGCTCGTCATCCTGCTCTACACGTGCAATCCCGATTCGGCGATCTACACCTATCTTCTCGCCGTATCGGGCTGCACGGGGGCGATCGCCTGGATCTCGATCTGCTGGAGCCAGTATCGCTTCCGCCGCCGCCTCATCGCTGCAGGCCTTGAGCATACCCTGCGCTACAAGACGCCGTTCTTCCCCTATGTGACGCTCTTCGGCATTTGGGCGCAGATCTTCTGCCTCGTCGTGCTCGCCTTCACGCCCGACCTGCGGCAGGCGTTCTACATGGGCGTGCCGATGCTCGTCGTGCCGATGATCTGGCACCGCCTGCGCAGCGTGTACCGCGCACGCGTTGCGGCAGCGAAGAATGGCTGAATCGTAGAGACAAGAACCAACATAAGAGGCACGCGCTGCACCGCCCAATGCGAAGGCAATATTTCCGCGAGCTAAAGCCCGCCCATTCCCCTAAAGAACGACCAAGATTCAAACGCGCTTCGCTTGAACGAGAATCTTGGTCGAAGGGGGAATGGGCGGGCTTCTTGACGCTCGCTTACGGAAGCACTGATAAATTCAGCCACCCATCTTCACACATCTGCGCTGTCCTTTCGTCGTCGACAAATCCTCGACGTAGCACCGCTACGCCTCCGGTTTGTCTCCTCGATAGATACAGCGCATCTGTGCAAATCTGGGCGACTTCATTTTATCAGCGTTTCCTTAAACGCTTCGCTTATGGACGGTGCAGCACGATTCGTCATTCGTCCTTTTCCGGCGGAATTGTGAGGTTGTCGCGCAGGGCGCTGATCTCTTCGGCGAGGAAGAGGCCGGGCGGCGATTCGCGGATCATCGTGTCCTCAAGGATGCGGCTCTGCTCGACGGGGTCGCGCGTGAGGAGCTGCGCGGGGTCGGCAGCGTTCCTCGTGCGGCTGATCGCCTGCTGCTGCGCTTCGGCGTAGGCGAGCGTCTTCTGCCGCACGGCGGCGCAGAGATCGTAGTTGATGCCGGACAGCGCGAGCGGCGGGATGTGTGTGTCGACGGCATCGCGCGTGCGTTTGGCGTCCTCCGTGAGCTGCGTGAGGCGCACATACGCCGTCTGTATGTCGATGGCGCCTTCCTTGAAACTCTCGATGATGTTGTGATACTGCTGCCAGTTGTAGTCGAGCTGCGTGATGTTCTTCTTGTGCTCGTCGTACCACAGGGTGAAGATTTCCTGCTGCTGGTGGATCTCGGCGCGCTCCTCCGCCGTCATCTTGGGCGCGGCGGGCGGCGGAAAGCTCCAGAACGCCGCCGCTCCCGCGAAGAGCAGCGTGAGGGAGAAGAGCGCCCAGATCTTGCGGTTGGGCAGCCAGCGGTAGAGGAGCAGCAGGGCGAGGAAGACGAGGGCGAGCAGGATGTATTTGTAAGAAGGCATAGAATCGTCCTTTCCGCTAGGGGCGAGATGAGACGGAAAACTTTCCTTCATTGTAGCATAAGGAAGCTCTTGCGTGAAGCGCGGAAAGTCGTTATACTGAAAGACAGTGTGGGACATGAGAAAGATTCGCGCGGGAGGCGGGAGTATATGCTGACGATCGTTTTGCTTTTGACGGGAGATATGCAGGAAGCGCGCATGGCGCAGGCGTATCTGCACGAAAATTACAGGGGCGAAGAATACGAGCGCCTCCTCTTGTACTGCGGTGCGGATGAGAAAGCTCTCGCTCTCCTGGACGAAGATCCCGCGACCGTGCTGTTCGACGGCAGGGAAGCGGGTATAGCGGCCGCGTGCAATGCGGCGCTGCAGCATGCGCGCGGCGACAAGATCCTGTTTTCGAGCGCCTCTTATGTCCTGATGCCTTCTGCGCTTCATGCCATGCAGCGGACGCTTGACGAAAGCGACGGCACGAGCCTGGTGCTGCCCATGCTGCAGGCTGTTCTCGGCATGGATACGACGCAGACTCTTGCGGATATGCCGCACGAGCCTTATCAGGATGCGGCAGGACTGCGGCGCTTTTCGGACAGCGTCTCTTTGCGGCGAGACACCTTGAAAGTGCCGTATTCGCTGGACTTTTGCTTTTTGACGCAGCGGCGAGCCTTGTTGGAGATCGGCGGCTTTGACGAAGATTTTCGGGCGGCGCCCTTCCTCATGATGGACGTCTGCCTGCGCTTTTGGCATGCAAATTGGCCTTGCATCGCGGCGTGCGGCGCCTTTGCCCATCGCAATGAAGAAGCGCCGCCTTATGAGGAACAGGACGAAGAGGCGCTGAGCCGCAAGCATGGCATGAACTACCCGTATTCCTTCGTGCCGCGCATGGATATCTTGCAGCTGCTCGATCTTCAAAAGCCGTCTCTCACGGTGCTCGAAGTCGGCTGCGCCTGTGGGGCGACACTCCTCGCCATTCGCAACAAGAATCCTGAAGCGAGGCTTTACGGTATCGAGTTCAATGCGCAGGCGGCAGAAGTCGCGCGTCATTTTGCCGTCGTCGAGGCGCTCGATGTGGAAACGCTCGATCAGCCCGCGTGGCACGGCATGTTCGACTACATCATCCTCGGTGATGTCATCGAGCATTTGCGCGAGCCGTGGCAGGCGATGAAAAATCTTGCCGAGCTTCTGAAGCCCGGCGGGCAGCTCGTCGTCAGCTTCCCGAACGTCACGCATTTTTCCGTGTTTCACATGATGCTCACGGGACGCTGGCAGTATAAGGATGCGGGTCTTCTCGACCGCACGCATTTGCGCTTTTTCACGCGTACCGAGATGGCAGAGCTTTTGCGCGACGCCGGACTTGAGCCGCGCTATGTTCGACGCATACAGATCGATGAGACGCCGCAGGATGAAGCCTTCATTGAAAAGCTCACGGCGCTTTTGCCGCCGGAAGCTGATGCCGATGAGATTCATGCCTATCAATGGATAATCATAGCAGAGAAACGAGGATAGGGGAGAGATTGTGGAAGGAAAAAGCGTCTGGCGCATCTGCCGCGCGATCGTTCGCGGCTATTGGTTTTCCGAGGAGAAGTGGAAGGCGCGCGGCCTGCTCGCCGTCGTCATCGCGCTGAATTTTGTCGCGGTCGGCATGCTCGTCCTGATCAACGATTGGTACAACGAGTTCTACAACGCCCTGCAAGGCTACGAGTACGAGCTTTTTTGGCCGCTCGTCGGCAAGTTCGCGTTTCTCGCCTTCGTGCATATCGCCGTCGCCGTCTACGCCATCTATCTGCGGCAGATGCTGCAGATCAAGTGGCGCACATGGCTCACGGATCGCTACCTCGCACGCTGGATGGAGAATCGCGCCTATTACAAGCTCGAAACGCTCGCCGAGGGCACGGACAATCCCGACCAGCGCATATCGGAGGACATCGGGCAGTTCGTCGAGCTGACGCTCACGCTCTCCGTAGGCTTCTTGAAGCAGCTGACGACACTCGCGGCGTTTGCCGTCGTTTTGTGGAATCTGTCAGGCGTTTTGACCGTTCCTGTCGGCAGCTGGGAGTTTCACATCTACGGCTACATGCTGTGGTTCTCGCTCATCTACTCCGTCTTGGGCACGGTCGGCGCGCACCGCGTCGGCAGGAAGCTCATCGGGCTGAACTTCGAGAAGCAGCGCTTCGAAGCGGACTTCCGCTTCAGCATGATGCGCGTGCGCGAAAACAGCGAGAGCGTCGCCTTCTACGGCGGCGAGACGCAGGAGGTGCGCGGCTTTTCCGAGCGCTTCGCGCGCGTCATCGGCAACTTCCGCGCACTCATGCGCCAGACGAAGATTTTGAACTTCTACATCAACGGCTACGCGCAGCTCGCCATCATCGTGCCGCTCATCATGGCGGCGCCGCGTTACTTCGGCGGCGAGATGGCGCTCGGCGGGCTCATGCAGACGATTTCGGCATTCGGCAAGGTGCAGGACGCGCTTTCCTACTTCGTCGAGGCATACGGATCGATTGCCGAGTATGCGGCTGTCGTGCGTCGACTGAGCGGCTTCACGGCGCACATGGAAGAGGTCGATGCCAAGGAGAGCGCTGTCACGCTTTCGACGTCTTCAGGCGGTCTTGACGTGGAGGGACTTTGCGTCTCCCTGCCCGATGGCACGGAGCTTTTGCAAGGCTGCTCGTTTTCGCTCGCGTCGGGCGAAGCGCTTCTCGTCACGGGCGCGTCGGGCGCGGGCAAGTCGACGCTTCTTCGCGCCCTTGCGGGGCTTTGGCCGTTCGCGCGTGGCCGCGCGGCGTTCCCGGCGAATGAAAAGCGGCTCTTCCTCTCGCAGCGCCCCTATCTGCCGCTCGGCACGCTGGCGCGTGCCGTCACTTACCCTCTGACGACACAAGGCCCGCGCGCGGAGACGGAGCGCGTGCTGCGCCTCGTCGGCATGGAGCATTTCATCGCGCGCCTCGACGAGGTCGCGGATTGGAGCCACATCCTGTCGCTCGGCGAACAGCAGCGCATCGCCTTTGCGCGCATCCTGCTCGTGCACCCGGCGTGGGCGTTCCTCGACGAGGCGACGAGCGCGCTCGACGAGGCGCGCGAGAAGGAGCTCTACGAGCTCCTGGCTCGCGAGCTGCCCGCCATGGGCATCGTGAGCGTCGGCCATCGCTCGACGCTCTTCGCGCAGCACGAAAAGGAGCTCCATCTCGACGGCGCGGGCGGCTGGCGAGAACGTATGCTCTCGCCGCAGCCGTCGTAAGGCGCTGCCGAGGTACGCGCCCGGCGTTGCCTGTGAAGTGACGCCGAGCGGGTCGGAAAACCAATGAAACAAAGTGAACCAGAACCAGAAAGCGGGTATCCCATACATGAATCGCAGAAACTTCCTCAAGAGCGCCGTCCTCCTTGCTGCGGGCGCCTATGTCGCGCCGAGTCTCCTCGTGCCCGAGGAGGCGAAGGCAGCCAT
>CAMURM010000149.1 GCA_947097535.1 uncultured Selenomonas sp. | reverse complement strand
CCTCGAACGTGACCTTCATCTTGTCGCTCGCCGTCATGCGCGCACGGCTCTTGCCGAACGACATCACGCGGCCGCCGCCGCCCTGCGTCTGCTGCATGATGAAGAACCAGACGCCGATCAGGAGCAGGATCGGCAGGATCGACGAGAACATCGTCGACCACCACGGTGTCTCCGCCGGTCGCTCCGCCTTGATCTCAACGTTCTTGTCCTGCAAAGTCTTGAGGAAGTTCGCGTCCTGATTCGGCGCGTCGGGCGTGATCGTCAAAAACTCCGTGCCGTCCGTCAACGTGCCCTTCACGATGTTGTGCTCCAGCGTGACCTTCGCGACCTCGCCCTTCTGCACCTGCTGCAGGAAGTCCGAGTAGTTGACCTCGTTCGTCACCACCTCGCGCGTCTGGAAATAATCAATCGCGGAAATGGCGATCAAGATGATCAGCAGATAAAAAACCACACTGCGAAAAAGTTTATTCAATCGGTCATCCTCCTGTTCCAAATCGTTTCCTTAAGAAAACGCCGAAAGGTGCGGCATTTTTCCAAAATCCCCATATGAATGTTTCGCGGCAAGGCACGAAACACGCCTATATACAATGCACATTGCACAACGTATATAGATACATATGAATGTTTCGCCGAGAAGCGCGAAACGCGCCTTTTTCTATCGAAACAAAAAACCTCTACAGCGTTTCATTATAGCATTAAAACAGGGGTTAGACAAATCCTTTCGCACGATATTCGCGATATTTCGCAAGAGCTCCCGGCTTTCTCATCCTATACCAATCGTCGCCAATCACTTGCTGTAAATCTCGGACTTCAAGATGCCGAGGTACGGCAGGTTTCTGTACTTCTGATCGTAGTCGAGCCCGTAGCCGACGAGGAAGGCGTCGGGCACCTCGGCGCCGCAGTAGTCGACCTGCACGTCGACCTTGCGCCGCGACGGCTTGCTCAGGAGCGAACAGAGCCTGACGCTCTTCGCCTTCCTGTGGCGGAAGTTCTCCATCAGGTAGTGCATGGAAAGCCCCGAGTCCACAATGTCCTCGATGAGCAGGATGTTGCGCCCCGCGACGCTCTTGGCGAGGTCGAGGAGGATCTGCACGTCGCCCGTCGAGCTCGTGCCGCCGCCGTAGCTCGAAAGCTGCATGAAATCGAGCGTCACGGGCAGGTCGATGGCGCGCACGAGATCAGCGTAGAAGAGCACGGCGCCCTTGAGAATGCCGACGGCGTAGATCTCCTCGCCCGCATAGTCGCGCGTGATCTCTTGCCCGAGCCGCGCCACCATCGCGGCGAGCTCAGCCTCATCAAAAAGAATCTTCTCCAAATCCTTGTGCATGGTCGTATGCTCCTTTTTCAAAAACAGCAGTGAGGCGCACGATCGCCTCCCTGCCCTCCACCATTGCGGGCAAAAAGCGCCGCATGCCGACCGCCCAGACGATTCCTTCTTGCGCGTCGACGAGCGGCACGCGGTCGCGCGCAGCGCGCGGCACATGCTCGTCGATGAAGAAAGCTTTGAGCTTCTTCGTGCCGTGCGCGAGGCGCACGCGGTCGCCCGCGCGGCGCGTGCGCACGCAGGCGCCTGTGAGCGCACGCGCCGCACAATAAATCTCCGTGCGCCCGTCCGTCACCACGCGCGCCTCGACGAAGTCCGCGACGAGCGTAATGCCGAGCGCGGGCAGGCGCGTCGTGCCCGGCACCTGCAGCGGCACGGCAGGCATCGCCGCCGCTTCCTCGCCGCCGCCCACCGCTCGTGCCTCACTCTTGCACGAAGGCGCAGGCACGGCGGCAAAAATACCTTGATCCCAAGTGAGCGAGAAACGCACGCGGCCGGGCAAGTTCCACATGAGCCCGCCGCGCCGCCCCGTCAGCAGGCGGCGCACCTGCTCGACCTGACGATAGCCCCAATCGTGCGCCTCATCAACGAAGGTTTGCATGGCGAGGCGCACAAGGCGCCGCTGCAGCGCGAGAGGCTCGGCGCGAAACGCCGCGCGCGAAAGCGCGAGGCGCTTCGCGTCCCTCGCGTACGCCTCACCACTTGCCGCGCAAACTACGCGCACGAACGCCGCCTGCGCGAGTTCATCGAGCAGCGCGTCGTCCGCGCGCGCAGCGTCCGCGAGGCGCACGAGCGCCGCGCCCACAGCCGCATTGATATGCGCGGCGAGACGCGGCATGACCTCAAGCCGCAGGTAGTTGCGCCGCGCGTCCGCCGCATCGTTCGTCGCATCATGGCGCACCTCGATGCCGCGCGCCTCGCAGTAAGCCATAAGCTCCGCCTTCGTGCACGAGAGCAGAGGCCGCATGACGTCGCCCGCGCGCGGCAGCATGCCCGCGATCCCGTGCAGCCCCGCGCCGCGCAGGAGATGCAGCAGCACCGTTTCCGCCTGATCGTCCGCATGGTGCGCGACGGCGATCACCTGCGCGCCGACACGTTCCTTCACGCGGCGCAAAAACGCGTAGCGCAGCTCGCGCGCCGCCGTCTCCAAAGAAATCTTATTCTCACGCGCATACTGCGGCACAGACGCCGCCTCAACGCTGCAGGCGACGCCCCGCAAGCGGCAGAAGCGCACGACATAGCGCGCATCCTCGACCGAAGCCTCGCCGCGGATGCCGTGCTCGAAGTGCGCCGCATGCACGCTGAGCGCCAAAGGCTCCCGCAGACGCAGCAGCAGGTCTAAAAGCGCCATCGAATCCGCGCCGCCCGAAACGGCGACAACGACGGAAGAGCCGCGTGCAAGAAGCTCGTGCTCCTCGCAAAAAGCCAGGACTTTTTCCAGCATGAAGCTCTCCCTCATTCCCAACCGAGCGCTCTGAAACCTCAGCCTTGCCCGAAATATCCGTCAAACGCAGCAAGGCAAGCGACAAAGTGCATAAGAACAGGAAAAGCACTCCTCGAAAGAGTGCTTTTCTATGCAGTTAATCCCTGCGCGAACCGCGGCCACCGCGCTTGGAATCCGTCTTGCGGCGCAAGTCCGTCAGCCTTTCATCGCTGTCCTTGAGGAAACGCGACAATTTGTCTTCAAAGGAGGCACTGCCCGGACTAAAACGCCCCTGTCGCTTGAAGTCCCCGCCCGCACTGCGGCGCGGCGGCATCGGACGGCGCGGAGCTTCTCCGACCTTCTTCTCCATCGGCTTCTTTTCCTGCAGTTGTTTGATGGAAAGCCCGATCTTGCCGCGATCATCGACCGTCAAGACCTTGACCTTCACCTTGTCCTTCTCCTTGAGGAAATCATGCACGTCCCTCACATACTCATCCGCAACCTCGGAGATATGGACAAGACCGACCTTCCCCTCAGGCAGCTCGACGAACGCCCCGAAATTCGTGATGCCCGTCACCACACCCTCAACAATACTGCCTACTTCAATGGACAAATTATTTCCTCCTTAATCATACTGTGAGAAACTGACCCCGTCAGCCTCCCCTCCTCCCAGCGCCTTCTCCCGCGCTGAGCGTGCTTTCTTATTATACTCTCGCGCCTTTTGCGCTGTCAAGGAAATCCCCACGCAAAACGTGAAAAATCAAGCAAGTACACATTATCCATAACCATGAACAAAGAAAAACATTTGATTGCATATGTTTTCTTCTGATGCTATACTGAAAGAAACAGGAGGTGATTCTCATGGCGAATGCCCTGGTGCAATTCCGTACAGATGAAGTCGAGCGTTCAAAAGCGGTGGAAATCTGCAATGCGCTCGGTATGGATCTCCCGACATATCTGCGCATGTGCATGTCCCGCCTCGTGCGAGAACGCGGCATTCCGTTCCGCATGCAGTTGGACGAAGCGCCTGCTTCTCGCGCCACACACGCTATAAAGCGAGCTTCCGAGATCGCACAGCAGCACGGTATCTCTGAGATGACCTTGGAGGAAATCAATGCAGAAATCGCTGAGGCGAGAAAACCATCATGACATGCTATGCCGTCATTGATACAAACGTGCTCGTTTCCTCACGCCGCGCGATATGCTTGACCAACTTTTCCCACCGCAATAACAAGCAAAAAAGGTGCTGTCGCATGAGTCTCACACAACTCATGCCGCAGCACCTTTTCATTTCTTCGCGATGTATGGCAGCTCGCCTTCGTGCGTCATGCCGAGTTCTTCTCTTGCCGTCTTTTCGATGTAGACGGGATCGTCGAGCTTTGCCTTGAGATCCTTTAGCTCGGCGTTCTCGCGCTGCGCCGTTTCCAGACGCTGGCGGGCGGCGGCGCAGTCGCGGTCGAGCTCGTTCAGGTGGATCTGCTGGTCGATCATCGTGTAAGCGAAGTAGCCGAGCACGCAAAGAACGACGACGACGAACCAATCGAGTCGATGCCCCTTGCCCCTGCGCTTATTTTCCGCTGCCACCTTCATCACGACCTTTTTGCGAACCCGCTGTATTCGGCGCGCTCAGATTATGCGCTGCCTTCTGAAAACTATTTCTCCGACCACTGGAAGTATTCCGTCGAGGCGATGCGACGGAATATGGAGTCGCAGCTCGCACAGCGAAAGTGCGACGATACGTTCTCCATATCTGCCTTGCCGTCCACGATGTGGACGGGCGTCCACTCGACGAGGTCGAGCTGCCCGCCACAGCGCGGACACGGCGCATGTCCCTGGACATCGGCGCGCAGGATCGTCGGCACGAGATCGCCGACCGCCTTGATCTTCGGCATATCGAACGCATCGTAATAGCCCGAATTCAGAAGCTCGCGATAAAACACCCTGCAGTTGTCACATTCGTAGCGCGGCTTCACGCCTTCCAAATCCGCCTTGCCGCCCCGGATCATGACCGTGCCGCCCTCAACCGTGCGAAGTGGCCTGCCGCACTGCGGACAGAGAAACGCGCCGTTCGCGTCCTTTTCCAATTTCGATACTGCCACAAAAACCACCCTCGCCCGAAATCGTAAAAACCATATTCGTCAACCGACGCTTGCGCCTGCCATCTGCAGAAACTGTGCGATCTCCTGCGCCGCTGCGGGGCGGCTTGCGAGAAGCGCCGCCTCGCGCATGGAGGCGAGACGCGACGCGTCCCCCAACAACCCCATGACGAGAGCCGCCAGATTCTCGCCCTTGCCGAGCCAAACCGCCGTACCGCGCTCGCTTGCAATCATCGCATTCTCAAGCTCCGGCCCTGGAATCGGCTCATGCAGGATCAGCGGCACGCCCATCGCCCACGCCTCGCTGATGGTCAATGCGCCAGGCTTCGATATGAGAAGCGCTGCAACCGCCATCAGATCGGGCACCGCATCGGTGTATCCCCATGCACGAACCGCATGGTGAGAGCGCACGGCATGTTCCTTGACCCAAGCGAGAAGCC
>CAMURM010000148.1 GCA_947097535.1 uncultured Selenomonas sp. | reverse complement strand
CCATCTGCTGGAACGTGAGGTCGATGCCGAAGACGTTCGCGATGAAGAGCGAGCAGACGCCCATGTAGAGTGCCGTGCCATCCATGTTGATCGTCGCGCCCAGAGGCAGGACGAAGGACGAGATCTTGCGCGATACGCCGAGCTTTTCCTCACAGTTCTTCATGTTGACCGGCAGCGTGCCCGAGCTCGAACATGTCGTAAAGGCGAGCATCATCGCTTCCGACATACCGCGGAAGAACTTGACGGGGCTCATCTTGCCGAAGACGGACGCCATCGTAGAGTAGACGAGGACGGCGTGGATGACGCTGCCGATGAAGGCGCAGAGGATGACCGAGAGAAGCGGCAGCAGCACCTTCGGGCCGTTCTTTGCGACGACGGGCAGAAGGAGCGCGAAGACGCCGTACGGCGCGAACGACATGATCATGCCGATCGCCTTGTAGCAGACCTCGGCGCAGGCATCGAAGAAGCCGATGAGCTTCAGGCCGCGCTCGCCGCCGACCTGCGTGATGGAGACGCCGATGAAGAGCGCGAAGATGATGACGGGCAGGATGTCGCCCTTCGACATCGACGCGACGGGATTCGTCGGAATCATGTTGACGAAGACCTGCATGATGGACGGCGCTTCCTTGACCTCGGGAGCCGTGCCGCTCAGCGCAAGACCGACGCCCGGATGGAAGACGCCCGCGACGGCAAAGCCGATGATGATGGCGACAGCCGTCGTCGAGAGATAGATACCGACGGTCTTGGCGCTGATGCGGCCGAGCGTCTTTGTGTCGCCGAGACTCGTGACGCCGACGATCAGTGACGAGAAGACGACGGGAACGATCATCATCTTGATGAGGTTGATGAAGATCGTACCGATCGGCGCGATCCACCAGTTGATGAAGCCGAGGTACTCTTCCCCGACGGCGAGTCCGACGACGACCGCGAGGACGAGTGCAATGAAGATACGAACAGAAAGATTCAAGGTTTCCACACCCTTTCATGAAAGTAGATAGACTGGTTCGGGCAATTCCTCCGGAAAGACTTCTCCCGGAAAAGCGTAGAACTGTCTTATTGTGTTAGGAAGCACTGATAAAATGACGTTGCTGAATTTGTCAGTGATTCCTATATTATAACAGAATCTTCCGCATACGTCTAACCGGATATGAATACTATTTGAGACGATTCATTGCAGGTCAAACGTCCCAAGAGGCGACCGCACGAAAGGTGGCTGCCTCCTTTCGTCGGATGCTGTTGCAAGATTTTGCCATATCAGGAGATATGAACGCTCGTGACGCCCTCGAGGCGCCCGACGGCGTCGGCGAGCGTTGCGCCCGTGACCTTCGCGTGGTTGAAGAGCTCGAACTCGAGCACGGGGCTGCGCTCGCTCGCTTCAGCGCGCGTCGTCTTGACCGTATGCACCGTGAGGCTCATATCCTCGAGGCATTCGTTGACGTGCACGAGCTGCCCCGGCAGGTCGCGCGTGAAGACCGTGAGCAGGATGTGGTTGTCGTGCAGCACCCATTCGTCGATGCGCGAGAGGGCGCCGAGCGTCACGAAGACGAGCCCCGTCGCGAGAAGCGCCGCCGTGTAGTAGCCGCCGCCGACGGCGAGCCCGACGCCCGCGACGACCCAGAGGCAGGCGGCTGTCGTCAAGCCCGTGACCGTCAGCCCCTCCTTCATGATGGCGCCCGCGCCCAGAAAGCCGATGCCCGAGACGACCTGCGCCGCGAGCCGCGCGGGATCGGCGTTCGTCCTGCCCTCGACGCTCTGATAGATCGCCGTCGAGATGAGCATGACGAGGCACGAGCCGAGGCACACGAGCATGTTCGTGCGCAGCCCTGCCGACTTGCGGCGCGACTGCCGCTCGTAGCCGATGACGCCGCCGAGCACGCACGAGAGCGTCAGCCGCATGAGCATTTCCCATTCGGATACCATGATGCCTCCTTTTCGAGGGGGTTCGGTGCAACTTATCCACAAAACTGTCCACTTTGTGCATAAACCCTGTGGATAAAATGCGCTTTTCACAAGAAAATCAAAGATATACGACCTTGTGCAATATCTACCATGAAACCCCAAGAGGTCAAGCCCGAAGGGCGCAGACCGATTGGCTAGGTTTCTGTAAGGGCGGCGCACAATGTCCACAGAGTGGACGTTTGTGCGTGTAGTTTATCCACAGGCTTGTGGACGATGTGGATACTTTTCCCGCCCCGCTTCCTCGTAGGAAATCACGGACAAGCGGTTAAATAATGCCGATGAAATGCTGCACGATGAGAGAGACGACGGCGACGGCGATCCAGCAAAAGAGGCCGAGCGTGATGGGGCGTACGCCGTTCTTGAGAAGCGCGGCGAAGTCCGTGTTGAGGCCGATGGCGCTCATCGCGAGCACGATCGCGAACTTGCCCGCCTGCCCGAGGAAGTGCGAGAGCGCTTCGGGCAGGACGCCCGTCGTGTTGACGACGGAGGCGACGACGAACCACAGGATGAACATGGGGAAGACGCGCTTCAAGCTGAAGCCCTTGCCCTCCGCCTTGCTGTCCCGTGCCGCGAAGAGCGCGAAGGCGAGGCAGACGGGCACGATGCAAAGAGCGCGCGTGAGCTTGACGATCGTCGCGTAGCTGCCCGCCTCGTGGCTGTAGGAGTAGCCCGCGGCGACGACGGACGAGGTGTCGTTGATCGCCGTGCCCGCCCACATGCCGAAGCCGAGGTCGCTCATGCCCATGAGATGCCCGAGGAAGGGGAAGATGAAGACGGCGATGACGTTGAAGAGGAAGATCGTCGAGATGGAAAAGACGATGTCCTTGTCCTTCGCGCCGATGACGGGCGCGACCGCCGCGATGGCAGAGCCGCCGCAGATCGCCGTGCCCGCGCCGATCAGCGTCCGCGCATCGCCCTCGACGCCCAGGAGCCTGCCCGCCCCCCAGGCGACGAGGAAGGCGGTCGCGAGCGTCGACGCCATGACGGCGAGCGACTGTGAGCCGACCGTCAGCACATGGTAGAGGTTCATCTCGAAGCCCAAGAGGATGATGGCATACTGCAGGATCTTCTTGCCCGTGAAGCTGATGCCCGCCTCGAAGGTCTTGGGCCGCGCGAGGCGCGCGAAGAGCATGCCGAGCAGGATGCCGAAGACGGGGCCGCCGATGATCGGGAAGAACTGCCCGAGGATGTAGGCGGGGACAGCGAAGAGCAGGGCGTAAGCGATGCCCCGTAAATACTCGCTTTTCATGTGAAAACATCTCCTTTAGAGAAAGTCGCCGCATTATTTGGAAAACGCGGCCGTCACCGCGTTCTCTCGCGCGGCGCCGTTTCCTTTAAGTGTACTCAGGAAAGGCTTCGAGGTCAAGCCCAAAGAGGCACTTTCGTCCGCAAAGCGGGCACTTGGGCGCGGCTGTTTCCAGGAGATGCAAGTTGACACGTAAGGTGTCAGATGTTATTCTTTTTATGAATTATATTTTTCTTAAATCGTGCATGGGGAGGTATCTGCATGACGCTCGGAAAGGAATTTGCACCGAAGAAGTGGCTCAAAAAGGCAGCCGCCATCGCGGCGATCGTCGGGGTGCTTTTGGCATTTCCGATGACAATGCCGAAAGCGGAGGCCTTCGACTGGCTCGACCTCGTCCTCGACGGACTCAGTGCCGCCGTAGAATACGATGCCGTGCGCGAGATGTATCTGACAGCCGGCGACAACCCCGTCATACAGGATGCCATGTACCACGAAGAAAAAGACGTCGCCGACCGTCCTGTCGATGAGCGCGCCCGCGAGGTGGTCGAGGATGTGCTCTCGGTGCTGGTTGACCGCGGCGACTACGTCCTGCGCAACAACTCCCTGCCCTTTCGCGTCAAGGTGACGGCAGACGACAGCTTCAACGCTTCGTGCAATTTCAGCAACTTCATCTGCGTGCACGACGGCGCCGTGCAGGCCTGTGGCTACAACCGCGATGAGATCGCGGCACTGCTCGGTCATGAGATGACGCACGGCTATGACCAGCACGTCGCCAATTCGCAGGCGAAATATGTCTGGGCGGAGTTGATCGGCGACCTCGTGGGAGATGTTCTGTCAAATCACGAGACGGGCGTCGGCGCCGTCCTCGCCGACGATTGGCTGACCTTCCTCGCCGTCAAGAACATCGATCTGCCCGACGAAAAAGCTGCCGACGAAAACGGCTTCTATACGATGGCGAGCGCCGGCTTCAATCCCGGCGGCGCTGCTGCCATGATGGCGCGCATGTCGTACTACACGGAGCACCGAAATCTATTCGAAGATTTTTTCGATCCCGACGAGCACCCCGACACGCGCAACCGTCTCAAGGCTATGGCAGATCTGCTCACGACGTACGGCATTGGCCATACGGAGGTCAAAAATGCCAACCATGTCTACTTTGACAATCACATCCTGCTCATCGCGGAGCCGAGCGGCGCCCAGGACGCCGAGGAGATGGCCTATTTGATCGCCGGCGGCATTGCCAAGGGCTTCCACGACCATCGCTTCTTCGCGGATTGGGATTTCCGCACGGCGAAGGACGGCACGATCGACTTTCTCGACGACGATCCCGCTTACCGGCCGCTGAAGGAGGCGCTCAACAAGGAGCTGGGGCTTGGCGGGCATTTCCAAAGTCTGGTGGAGCGCGCGTACAGCGACGACAGCAAGAGCGGCGCCCGCGAAAACTTTCTCCAGAAAGAGGCAGAACGCCGGCGCAAAAACGAGGAGCTCCGCCAAAAGCTGGCCGCCCAGAAGGAGGATTCTGCGGATAAATCGCTCAACGGCGCGATCTATATGAAGCTCGGTCTCACGGATCTGGCGGAAAAGGAGTTCGTCCGCTCCGAAAAGCTCGATGCGCAGAATCCTGCGGCCAAGGGCGGCATGGCGACGGTTCTGAGCAAGCGCGGCGATTTCGACGGCGCTTTGCTGCTGGCGAACGAGGCGATCGCGATGGATCCGAATCTCGGTACGAGCTATGTTTCGCGCGCCCTCGTCTATCGGGATCAAGGCGATTGGGACAGCGCCCTCGAAGACTGCCGCCAGGCGCTGAATGTCGAGCACAGGGATGCTTATGCCCATAAGCTCGCGGGCGATATTTTCCACGAGCAGGGCTCGCCGGAAAGCGCGCTTGACGAGTACAGAGCTTACCACGAGGCGGAGCCTGAGGCGATGGATATTCCCGAGGAATATATGGCAGCGCTCACCTGAAAGGGCGCGCGCAGGCGGAAAAGAAGCGCAGCGGCACAGGCGCTGCGAAAGCGCTGCGAAAGTGCCGCCGCTTCACGTTTCGTAGCGGCGATAGCGCGCGGCGGCTTCTTCGGGCAAAC
>CAMURM010000147.1 GCA_947097535.1 uncultured Selenomonas sp. | reverse complement strand
CCGCACTCGAGAGCAAACAGGTCGTACGGGTTCATCTTGGAATCAGCGCCGTCGCGCTTCAAGACGCCCGTCACCGGATCGACTTCAACCTTGTTCGAGCCCGGGACTTGTTTGATACATACGAGAATTTCCACAATTACCCCTCCGTTTATGATGATATCGCTTAAAGCCCTACCTTATTTATGATACTATAAACCCGCACAATAGGCAATAAGATTTTTCTGGTTTTTTTCGGAAAAAATCTGCTTTTCACGCGTTTCCTATTGCCCATGGCGCAAAAAAATAGGGCTTTCCCGCCTTGCGAATACTATATTCGCTAGGTACGGCGAAAATCCTTCTTCGGAAAATAATTTCTTTTTATCGAGATATAAATTTAATATAACTGTTTCCTCGCATGAAAAGCGGGGCTGCTGTACGGCAATTTCCGCACAGCAGCCCCGCCTGTCCTCAATCGATTTCCATCTGTGCCATCATCCGCAACTGTTCACGCTTGGCGTAGATGATATTCAAAACATAAACCCGTTTGTCAGACTCCTCGATCCGATAATATATGACGAAATTTTTCACTATCATCTTCCGTATTCCTCGGGAGCGCCACGGTTCATCATCCAGGCATTTGTTCCGCTCCGGCATGACGCCCAGCGCTCCTATCTTCTCACGAAGCATACGGATATAAGCTAAAGCCGTATCGGGAGCCAGAAGAACCTCGGCAATATAGTCACGCAATTCGATGAGGTCGTCCGCAGTATCAACCGTCATGATGATCTCATAGACATCCATTCAGCGGAGACTCCTCTCGATCTCATCAAAGACAGCTGCAAACGGCCTGCCTTCCCCAGCGAGGCACTGCGCATAGCTATGCTGCAGTTTGGCGTCCAGTTCTGCGGCAGTCAACGTGTCAAATGTGCGAATCCCCAAAGTTTCAACAGTTTCTTCATGTCTTTCATCTGCATAAGACCGTGCCAAAGCATCTGCCATGATAATCCCTCCCCTTGGCGTCAGTATAACATCAAATACGAACAGCCGCAATAAAAAATCCGCACAGCAGCTCCGCCTGTCCTCTACCACTTTTCCTTCCAGCCGAAAGAGGCGCGTTTGCCTTCGGCATCGTAGATCTCGATCGGCGAGAGCGTCACCTTGCCGTCCTTCTTGCGGAAGGTCTCGGCACGCGCGCGGTAGCCGTCGCCGAAGTCGATCTCAAGGTCGCCGAAGCGAAGGTCGTGCCAAGCGCTGTCGAACGTGCCCGAAAGGCTCGCAAACGGTACGACCCAGCGATACGTCCCCGCGCCCGAGCGAAAGCTCCCGCTGTACTTGGTACGCCGCGAGTTTCCCGACGAGTGAATCGTGAGGTCAAGCTCCACCTTGCAGTCGAGCCAAGCACTCGGGAATCCTTCCGCCGCTTCCAATCCCTCGCCTTTCCCGTAAAGATTCCAATAGCGCGTGTCGAGGTCGTAGTCGCCGTAGGCGCGCAGCTTGCCGCCAAAGACGTCCGCCGTGACGTCGGTGAAGTCGAGGCGCGCATCGTGCCAATGTACCGTGCCTTCGACATTCTCGAAAGCAATGCCGGGGATATGGAGATCCTTCAGCCGCACGGTGCCCACACCTTCCATCGTATCCAAAGGACCCGTGAAGCGCACGGACAGCGTCATCCTGTCGCGGATATCCGTGCCGAAGCCCAGGGAGCTCGGATCAACTTCGCTGACGAGCACGGAGAGGTCGGCGACAGGGCGATCTGCCTCGCGCATATCGACCGCGCCATTGAGCGTCATTCCGATTCCCTTCATCGTGCCGCCGAGTCCCACGACCGATCCCTTGACGGCGACTTCCTCTGACGTGTTGATGTCGGCATGTACTTCCATGCCCTGCAGCAGGTAATGGCGGCGACGATAGAAAAGCTCACCGCGGCAGTTCGTGAGATCGAGCTTCAGGCGCAGCTTCTTGCCCTCGCGGTCGAAGTTTTTCAGGTGCTCCTTCATCGCCTTCTTCCTCTTGGCTCGCGCTTCCTCGCCGAGCGCCTTGAGCTCCGCCTCCGTCATGTCTTCGCGCCTCGCTCGGTGTTCTTCGGCGCGTTCCTTTTCCTCGCGCTCCTTCTCCTTGAGTCTTGCCTCCTCCAACGCGTCAAGTTCCGGCGAATGGCGCAGGAAATCGAACTGCATGTCGTCGTCCAAGGCCATCGAGAGCACGGCGCCGTCCAAGGTCAGCTCCTGAATCGTCGTCGACTTCAAATTGCCCGTGAGGACATCGTAGGGACGCGCACGAAAACTGCCGCGCGGCACGAAAAGAATCGTATTGCCCTCCGGATCCTTCCAGTCGAGATTTTCAAAGCGCACCTCGCCGAAGACGTTCGCATGCAGCTTCTCTACCGTCACCGTGCCGCGCAGCATCGTCTGCTCGGCCATCGCATGGTTGAAGATCAGCGCGGCGCTGCGGCTCAACACGAAAAGATCGGCAAAAACGAGAATCGCGGCGAGAAACATCGCCGCGATCAGACCTCGAATTATCTTTTTCCTGCTTGCTGTAAAGCGCAGCATCAGGCGAGAACCTTCTGCAGGTACGCCTTGATTTCTTCCCCGTCTTCCATTTTCATGACATCGGCGAGAAGCTCCTTCGCCTGCACAGCGGAAACGGCGCGCAGCTTTTCCTTGACGCGCGGAATCGACGGTGCGCTCATACTGAGCTCGGTCAGCCCCATCGCCATCAAGAGGACGGCAGCGTAGGGATCGCTCGCCATCTCACCGCACATGCCGCACCATATCCCATTGTCCTTCGCGGCGCGCGCCGTGCGCTCGACAAGGCGCAGGACGGCGGGATTGAAATGATTATAGAGGTACGAGATGCTCGAATTGCCGCGGTCAACGGCGAGCGTGTACTGCACGAGATCGTTCGTGCCGATGCTGAAGAAGTCGACGTACTTGGCAAGTTCAGGCGTCATGATGGCAGCCGCCGGCGTCTCGACCATGATGCCGACCTGCACGTTCTCGGAGAATGCCTTGCCCTCGTGTGAAAGCTCCAGCTTCGCCTCGTCGACGAACTCCAGAACCTTCTTGAACTCCGCGACGTTGATGACCATCGGCGCCATGATCGCCGCCTTGCCGTAGACGCCGGCCCGGAGGATCGCCTTGAGCTGCGGCAGGAAGAGATCCCGTCTCTGCAGGCTGATGCGAAGCGCGCGGTAGCCGAGGAACGGATTGTCCTCGGGCGGGATATTGAGGTACGGCAGCGGCTTGTCGCCGCCGATGTCCATCGTGCGGATCACGCAGATCTTGCCGTCGCACTTCTCGACAGCTTCCTTGTACGCCTTGAACTGATCGTCCTCATTCGGGATGTCCTGCCTGCCCATGAAGACGAACTCCGAGCGGAAGAGCCCGACGCCCTCCGCGCCGTACGTCAGAGCCGCGTCAACGTCCATGTGGTTGCCGATGTTGGCGCAGAGCTCGACGCGCACGCCATCCGTCGTGACGGCAGGCAGCGGCGCAAGCTCGGCGTAGTACGCCTTGCGCTCCTCCTGCTGCTTGATCTTCTCGCGGTAGCTCGCGAGCGTCACCTCGTCGGGGCGCACAAGGATGTCGCCGCGCTCGCCGTCGATGACGACGAGTGCGCCGTCCGGAATCTCCTCCAGGCGATCACCGATGCCGACGACCGTCGGAATCGCGCGCGCCTTGGCAATGATGACGGCGTGGCACGTCGTGCTGCCCTGCCCTAAGATGACGCCCGCGATCTTGTCCGTCGGGATGTTGGCGATGACGGACGGCTCGATCTCGTGCCCGCAAAGGATCACGGGATCGTCGCCGATCTCCGGCTCCTTGACGCCGAGGATGTACTTGGCAATGCGCTTGCCGACATCGCGGATGTCGGTCGCTCGCTCCCTAAAATACGGATCGTCCATCTGCTCGAAGATCGCCGCCTGCTCCTTCGCCGTATCAAGAACAGCCAGAGGCGCGTTCGCGAGCGCGTCAATCTTCGTGTGCATCGTCTCTTCCATCATCGGATCCTGGGCGAGCATGCGGTGTGCCTCAAGGATTGCTGCCTGCGCCGCCATATCCTTTGCCTGGAGCGTCTTGATGTTCTCCTGCAAAACGGCGACGACAGCCTTGATGGCATCCTTGATCTTCTGGTTCTCAATGTCCTTGTTGCCGGGCGTATATCCCTTGAGGTAGCCGTCGATGTTCTGGCCTGCCATCATGATCCTGCCGATCGCTATGCCGGCGATGACGCCCTTGCCGCGCAAACCTTCTGCCATATGCTTCTCCCCCATTCACTGTCCCAATATTTTCCTGTAAAAACCTCAACTATTTTTAATGTTCCCCTTTAAAAAAGGCTCCGGGGCACACACGAACACCTCCCCGGAGCCTTGTTCTTACTCCTCGCCGAACTTCGTTACGATGAGCTCCTTGAGCGCTGCCACGGCCTCTGCCTCATCGGGGCCGTCCGCCTCGATCGTGATTTCCGTTCCCTTGGCAAGCCCCAGACTCATGAGCATGAGGATGCTCTTAGCGTCCGCCGTCTTGCCCTTCGCCTTGACCTGCACCTTGGATTTGAACTTTGCAGCCGTCTGTACGAAAACGGAAGCCGGACGTGCATGGATTCCCGTCTTGTTCTCAATCGTCAATGTTGCTTCTGTCATTTGAATCTCTCCTTAACCAAATAACACAAAACTCACAGCACGAAAACCGATTCGCCGCTACAGGCACAATCGACTCCGCGAACCTCGTTCAGTATACTATTCGCCGCTCGCATGCCATTCCCCTCTTCCTTTCAAAAAATTATTATGAAATTCAGGCACAGGTCGCCTGGCAAATTTTTTTCAAAATTCACGGCAGGAATTAAGAAAGATTCGTCGAAATAGCTAATGTCAGGGGGTCTGCAAGCAGCCCCCAGCCCACGTCGGCGCAACTGCACCGACGTGAAAACTTATCGAAACGAAGCGTGGTGATCGGTATTGACGTTTTTCCTGCTTGCTGCTGCCATCATGGCGGTGAGCATCCTCTTGCTTCACCGAATCGCCATATTTTTCGGCTGCCCCATCAAGTATAAATCCTTGATTCTCTGCGCAGTCATGGCGTTCCTCGTGAACTTTGCGACGCTCAATATCTCACCTTTCCTGACGCCGATGCACTACGGACTCATCATCATCTTCGTGCTCACAGCCTCACTGGGCGTCACCTTCTACAACGCCCGGCTGCTGAAAAAGGAACGTCGCACGGCGTCAGAAGACATCCGTGGCGAACCCGCAGAGGAAACGCCTGCCGAGGAACCGGCACAAGAGCCCGTCGCCGACGAGGCGCCTGCCGAGGA
>CAMURM010000146.1 GCA_947097535.1 uncultured Selenomonas sp. | reverse complement strand
CCCGCCATCGCCTATCTGGCGAGGACGCACGAGGCGGCTGCGGGCATCGTCATCTCAGCGTCGCACAACCCCTTCTATGACAATGGCATCAAGTTCTTCGGCGGCGACGGCTACAAGCTGCCCGATGCTGTGGAGGACGAGATCGAGAGCCTCGTGCGCCGCATCGAGGCGGGCGAGAAGCTGCCTCGTGCGACGCGCGAGAACATTGGCCGCATCAAGCGCCGCAAGGAGTATGTGCGCGAGTACATCGACTTCGTGCAGGGCACGGCGGGCGTGCGGCTCGACGGCATGAAGGTCGTTCTTGACTGTGCGAACGGCGCCGCGTACGACTGCATGCCGCGCGTCCTGCGCCGTCTGGGCGCCGATGTGCATGTGATCCATGCCGAGCCCGACGGCGTCAATATCAACGAAGCTTGCGGCTCGACGCATCTCGAATCGCTGCAGAAAACGGTGCTCGCGGACGGTGCGGACATCGGCATCGCGCACGACGGCGACGCCGACCGCTGTCTCTGCGTGGACGAAAAGGGCGAGGTCATCGACGGCGATCACATCCTCGTCATGTGCGCGCAGGACATGATGGAGAAGGGAACGCTCGCCGGCAATACCGTCGTGACGACGGTCATGGCGAACATCGGCTTCCACAAGGCGATCGAGGCAGCGGGCGGCCGTGCGGAAATCACGCAGGTCGGCGACCGCTATGTGCTCGAAAACATGCGCGAGCATGGCTATCGGCTCGGCGGTGAGCAGTCGGGTCACATCATCTTCAGTGATTTCAGCACGACGGGCGACGGTCTCATCACCGCCCTGCAGGTGCTCGTAGCGCTGAAGCGCACAGGGCGCAAGGCATCGGAGCTTTCTGCTCTGATGAAGAGCTATCCGCAGCTTCTCGTAAATGTCGTCGTCGCGACGAAGGACGGCTGGCAGGAGAACGAGGCGATCGCCGCCGCCATCCGTGCGGGCGAAGAAGAGCTCGGCAGCGACGGCCGCATCCTCGTGCGCCCCTCGGGCACGGAGCCTTTGATCCGCGTGATGGCGGAAGGACCCGAGCAGGGGCAGCTTGAGGAAATTTGCCGACGCATTGCCGACGTCGTGAAGAAGGAGCAGGGCTGAGGCCGGCTCCTGCCGTTGGGTGAAGTAAAAGGAATAACTGAAAGTTATTCCTTTTATGCCCATAAAGAATTTTAATTTTTTTGAAAATTCATCTATAATAGAGAGGAGGAAAAGATACACTTCCTTGCAAGACGCAGCCTTTTCATCTATAAAAATGAGGTGAGTGTATGTCACAGCCAGTAACAACGAATCCCCTGGTCATCATGTTGATCAACATGACCGTCGTGTTCATCGTCTTGATCTCGCTGAGCTTCCTGATCCGGCTGATTCATGCCGTTGACCCGACGAGGAAGAAGGAGGCGGCGCCTGCGGCAGTTCCGGCACCGACGCCTGTGTCGGCACCGGTGGCTGAGTCTGCGCCCGAGCCCGAAGGTCTTTCAGCGGAGGTCGTCGCAGCCATCACGGCAGCCGTGACACTCTGCGGCTTTTCGGCTGGGGCGATCCGCACGATCCGCCCGCTGGCGCGCGACGGCTGGAAAAATTCCGGACGTACCCTGCGATAGGACATCGTCTGCAAAGGAGGCAGAACTATGGAATTCCTCAATGCTTTTATCGTATCGCTGCAGGCAGTTTGGGCGGGCTCGGGATTCTCTCACTTCACGATGGGCAACGCCATCATGATCCTCGTCGGCCTCGTGCTGCTCTACCTGGCATTTGCCAAGGAGTTCGAACCTTTGCTCCTCGGCCCCATCGCCTTCGGCTGCATCCTGGCGAATTTCCCCGAGACGGGCTTCTTCGGCGAAGAGATGAATGTCATGAAGGCGATCAACTTCGGCATCACCTACGAGATCTTCCCGCCGCTGATCTTCCTGGGCATCGGCGCCATGACGGATTTCGGTCCTCTGATCGCCAATCCCAATACGCTCCTTCTCGGCGCGGCGGCACAGATCGGCGTCTTCGTCGCTCTCGGCCTTGCCATGGTCTTCGGTTTCTCTGTCGAGGAGGCCGCCGCCATCGGCATCATCGGCGGCGCCGACGGACCGACTTCCATCTATCTGGCGTCGAAACTCGCACCAAATCTCCTGGGTGCCATCGCTGTCGCGGCGTACTCCTACATGTCGCTCGTGCCGCTCATCCAGCCGCCCATCATGAAGCTCTTCACGACGAAGACGGAGCGCGAAGTCGTCATGGAGCAGCTGCGCGAGGTCTCGAAGTTTGAGAAGGTCATCTTCCCGCTCGTCGCGACGATCTTCATCAGCCTTCTCCTGCCGTCCATCGCCTCGCTCCTCGGCATGCTCATGCTCGGCAACCTCTTCCGTGAATCGGGTGTCACCGATCGCCTTTCGGATACGGCGCAGAATTCCCTTTGCAACATCGTCACGATCTTCCTCGCCACGGGTACGGGCATGACGATGTCGGCGGAGCACTTCCTCACGCGTGACACGCTGCTCATCATCATGCTCGGTCTCATCGCCTTCATCGGCGGTACGGCGGGCGGCGTCATCTTTGGCAAGATCATGTACGTCGTCTCAGGTCACAAGGTCAACCCGCTCATCGGCTCCGCCGGCGTCTCCGCCGTGCCGATGGCGGCGCGCGTCAGCCAGGTCGTCGGTGCAAAGGCAAAGCCCGGCAACTTCCTCCTGATGCACGCCATGGGACCGAACGTCGCCGGCGTCATCGGCACTGCCGTCGCCGCAGGCACAATGCTCGCGATGCTCGGGCGGTAAATAATATCGTTATTTTGAATCGGCAGGAAATACATGCTCCTGCCGATTTTCTATTGAGTCGGTGAAATCCTCGTGATACAATAAAGGAAAGGATGGAGCGATGCGTATGAGTCGAGCAAAGAGGACGTACAAAGATTCGCTTTTTTGTGATATATTCCACCGCAAACCTTATTTACAGGATGTGTACAGAGGGCTTTCAGGAAGGGAAATCTCTTTACAGGAAATACGGGTCATGACGCTGCAGGGGACGTTTTTCAATGATGAGAAGAACGATGTGAGTTTCCTGGCGAGGAAGCAGCAGATCATCTTGATGGAGCATCAGAGTACATTGAATCAGAACATGCCCTTGCGTATGTTTTGGTATATGGCGAAGCTCTATCGAAAGCAAGTACCCAAAGATGCACCGTACCGCACGCGGCGCATCAATCTGCCGACGCCTTACTTCTATGTATTCTACAATGGGCTTGATCCAGCGCCCGACGAATGGGAGATGCGTCTTTCGGATTCTTTCGAGGGAGATTCCTCTTCGTTGGAACTTTGCGTCAAAGCATATAACATCAATGAGATGTCGCGCAGCGTGCTTCTCGAAAAGAGCCGTGCACTTAAGGGTTACAGCACGTTTGTAGCGCAGGTACGTCGAGAGACATCGCAGGGAGCGAGTCTTGAAGAAGCTGTCCGACAGGCGATTCGCTATTGTATCGAGAGAGACTATCTGGCTGAATATTTTCGTGAGCGTGAAATGGAGGAGGTTTTCGATATGGTGAGTTTCAAATGGAATCCGGAACTGGCGAAGCGTGTCCAACTGCAGGAGGCACAGGAAATTGGCATGGAAAAAGGCATGGAAAAAGGTGTGACGGAGGTTGTGCTCAACATGCTGAAAAAGAAATGGCCGCTACAGGATATTTCAGAAGTGTCCCAATGGCCGCTGGCAAAGATTGAAAATTTGGGGAAGATGCACCAGCTTTTATGAAACTGGTGTATATACTGTACTCAAACTTATGAGCACGAAAAAAAGGCTGCCGCATAAGCCGGATTTTGCTTATGCGGCAGCCCTTTTTTACAGCACTCAGATCCCCTTGACCTTCTCGCGGACTTCATCGAGTTGTTCCTTGCTCGGTACGTTCGCGATGCGGATCATGTCGAGGCAGATGTTGCAGCCGGCGGCCTTGAGTTCGTCTTCGACGAGCTTGATGCTCTGTCCGCCCCAGCCGTAGGAGCCGAAGGCGAAGGCTTCGCGGCCTTTCGGCGCGAGTCCCTTGAGGTAGCAGAGGAAGCCGGCGATGGTCGGCATCATCTGGTTGTTGATGGTCGGCGAGCCGACGGCAAGGTAGCGGCTCGTGAGGACGTCGACGACGATGTCCGACATGTGCGTTTTCTTGATGTCGTAGTACTGCGTGGGGAGGCCTTTTTCCGCGAAGGCTTCGGCGATGGTGCGCGCCATCTTTTCCGTCGAGTGCCACATGGAATCGAAGGCGACGACCGCCTTGTCCTCAAGCTCGGCGGTGCTCCATTTTTGATACGCCTCGATAATGGCAGGGATGTGGGAGCGCCAGAGGCGGCCGTGTCCCGTAGCGATCATCTCGATGTCGATGCCCGCGAGCGCCTTCAGGGCTGTCTGCGCCTGGCGGCCGTAGAGCATGAGGATGTTCGCGTAGTATTTCTTCGCCTCTTCCATGAGGATGGCGAAGTCGACCTCGTCGTCGAAGAGCTTGGAGGCGGCGAGATGTTGGCCGAAGGCGTCGTTCGAGAAGAGGATCTTTTCCTCGGGGCAGTAGGTGACCATGCTGTCGGGCCAGTGGAGCATGGGCGTCGGTACGAACTGCAGCGTGCGCTTGCCGAGAGAAAGCGTATCTCCCGCCTTGACACCGTGGTAGTCGAGCTTGCCGTAGTGCGCTGTGAGCCCCTTGAAGCCGTTCGGATCGCTCGTGTAGATTTCCGCCTTGGGGCAGATTTGCATCATCGCGGGGATGGCGCCCGAGTGATCGGGCTCGACGTGGTTGGAAACGATGATGTCGATATCGGCGGGGTCGATGACGGAGGAGATGCGTGAGATGAGCTCGTCGCGGAACGGCTCCTTCACCGTATCGATCAGCGTGACCTTCTCGTCGAGTATGAGGTAGGCGTTGTAGCTGGAGCCGCGTCCCGTCTCGTAGCCGTGGAAGCTGCGCATCGACCAGTCGATGGCGCCGACCCAGTAGATGCCCTTCTTGATTTCAGTTGCCTGCATGAAATGACCACCTTTCTTTGTGAACGGAGCGTTTCCGTTGTTTTTGAACCTGTAACTCATATTGTATATCGGAAGAAGGATAAATACAATATATTATCTACAATATATTATCATTGCGGAGAAAAATTCTATGAGCTCATGGCAGCGGCAGGCGATCTGCCTTCTGCTTGGCGTCTTGCCATGCTCTGTTGACAGACTGCGCGATGAGCTGCTTGCCGAGGACGTCTTCGTGAAGGCCGTCGAGCCCTAGCTCCGTCGGCAGCAGCGGCTGCGCTGAGAACGCTGCCGCCACGTCGATGTGAACCTCTTTGCGCAGGAACTCGTTGACGAGGGCGA
>CAMURM010000145.1 GCA_947097535.1 uncultured Selenomonas sp. | reverse complement strand
AGTACTGCGCCGCCCACATCTGATGCTGGCCGACGTCGGTCACGATGATCGCATCGTCAGCGGCAAGCTCGCTGACCGTCTCGATGAGCTGCTGCGGCATGATGCAGTCTTCCTTCTTCTTGTAGGAAAGCGGCTGCTCATTGTTCATCTCGACCGTGTAGCGGCTCCACCCGGAAAAGCGTGCACGAAAATCGACGCCGAGCGCGGCCAGCTTCTCCTTGAGGAGCGGCAGCGAGCGGCGCAGGTCGCCGAGCACGCGGCAGTCGGCGACGACGTTCTTGTCGATCTCGACGGGATCGACCTCGAAGTGCACGATCTTCGCGCGCGGCGCAAAGCCCGCAACGAGGCTCGTCACGCGGTCGTCGAAGCGCATGCCGACGGCGAGGAGCAGATCGCACTCCTGGATCGCCATGTTCGCCGCATAGGTGCCGTGCATGCCCGCCATGCCGAGGAAGTTCTCGCGCGCGTTCGGCACGCAGCCGATGCCCATGAGCGTCGTCACCGAAGGCATGCCCGTGACGTCGAGGATCGCTCGCACATCATCCGCGACGCCCGCGAGCGTCACGCCGCCGCCGAGAATGAGGAGCGGACGCTTGGCGGCAGCGATCGCCGCCGCCGCCGCCTCGACCTCCGCCTCCTCGCCCGTGAAGTCTGCGACGTAGCCCTTCAGATGCACCTCTTCGGGGTAGGTATAGTCAAGCTCCTGCGTGAAGACGTCCTTGGCGATGTCGACCGTGACGGGGCCGGGACGTCCCGTGCGCGCGATGAAGAAGGCTTCTCTCAGGACATGAGGCAGATCCTTCGCCGCCTTCACGAGATAGTTGTGCTTCGTGATCGGCGTCGTGATGCCGCAGATATCCGCCTCCTGGAAGGAATCCTTGCCGATGTAGGGATTGCCGACCTGCCCCGTGATACAGACGAGCGGGATCGAGTCCATGTACGCCGTGGCGATGCCCGTCACGAGATTCGTGCCGCCGGGGCCGGACGTCGCGATCGCGACGCCGACCTCGCCCGTAGCGCGCGCATAGCCGTCCGCCGCATGCGCCGCGCCCTGCTCGTGGCGCACGAGGATATGGGGAAACTTCTCCGTGTAAATCGCGTCGTAGAGGTCGAGCACCGCGCCGCCCGGATAGCCGAAAACGACCTTGACGCCCTCCCTGCGCAGGCTCTCCAAAACCGCCTGCGCCCCATTCATCTTCAAAGCAAACACCTCACGTTTTCTATGCTTCTCTATGCTTTTCCATGCTTCTCCTGCGCCGAAAACCTGCGTCCTCGGCGACGAAGCGGCCTATATGCGAAAGCTGCGCACCGAGACAGGTGCGGCAATGCTCGGGCGTATCCCTGACGCACGCCTTGCCCGGATAGAGCGCGTACTTGCGGCGAAAATCACCTTCCGTCACGTTCGGCATGACGACGTTCGCGCCCGAGCGCAGGATCAGCGAGCGCGCGCCGCGCTCTATCGTCTCCATCGCCGTCGTCGCCGGGATGTTCGCCTCGGGCAGGAGGAGCCGCAGCAGCGACACCATGCGCCTTGTCAGATGGATGTCGCCCGCCGCCGCCTCGCCGAGCGGCGTATCGCCGTTCGGGATGAAGGGGCCGATGCCCACCATGTCCGCATCGATCTCCTGAAAAAAGAGGATGTCGCGCGCCAAAGAGGCGATCGACTGCCCCGGCAGCCCCACGAGCGAGCCCGTGCCGACCTCGTAGCCGAGAGCGCGCAAAGAGGCGAGACATGCGCGCCGCGCCTCCCAGCTCATGCCCGGGTCGAGCCGCTCGTAGAGCTCCTTGTCCGTCGTTTCGATGCGAAGCAAAAAGCGGCTTGCCCCCGCTTCCTTGAGCGCGCGATACTCCTCCTCGCTGCGCTCGCCGATGGAAAGCGTGATGACAAGCCCCAAAGCCCGTATTTCGCGCAGGACGGGCGCGAGCGCCTTCACGCTCCAAAAGCTGTCCTCGCCCCCCTGCAGCACGACCGTCCTGTAGCCGTAGCCGCGCGCATTTCGCGCCAGACGCACGATCTCCTCGGGCGTCAGGCGGTAGCGCTCCGCCCTTTCATTCTCGCGCCGCAAACCGCAGTAGAAGCAGCTGCGCCGACAGATATTGGAAAACTCGATGAGTCCCCGCAGATGCACGCCGTCGCCCACATACCTTTTTCGCACGCGGTCGGCGGCGGCGGCGAGAGGCTCCTCCGCTGCGGCAGACGCCAAAAGCTCGGCGAGCTCCTCCTCGCGCAGGCTATGGTCATTTTCCGCTCTTTCGATCAGCCTTTCGTGCATCGTCTTTTTGTGCCTTCTCCTCTGCGCCTTCAGCAGCCTCTGCCGGATTCTCGCGCTCATGCGCTTCGAGGATCTTCAGATCCTCCGCCGTCAAAGTCTTCTTCGTCTGACTGGCGATTTCCATGCGGTGATTCTTCTCATAAAACAGGATCGCCTCCAGGAACTTGCGCTCCAGGCTCTTTTCCGGCAGATTCTTGATCACCGTCACATTCCGCGGAAACGTCGACGTGAGCGTCGACCAGGTGCTGTCGAGATCGTCGGTGCGCTCGAGAGTCGACGTTCCCGCCGCAAGGTCGATGCGCAGGTACTCCGCCTCACCCACGAGATCGTCGTAGCCTTCGAGCGACTCGCCGCGCCAGCGCCTCTTGGCGACGACGTCGGCGATCGCCACATCGTCGTATGTCTGCAGTGTCGGCACGATGAGCACGCTCGGATCGATCGCGCCGTCCGCCGTCATGCCGTAGTGCATGACGCGCTTGTTGAAAAAGTAGTTGGCGCGCGCCGAGGACTGCACCCATTCATAAATATTCGGCGATACATGAGGCGCAGCCTCGACCGCCGCCACCGTGAGAAAAACGAAGGGGAGGAATACTGCCAGCCATCGCTTCATCTTCATCGTATCTTCCTTTCGCTCCTTTTTCATAGACCTCTCAATCATCCGCCGCGCGGTAGAGCCCGTCGAGCTCATACGGCGTTTCCTGATACACATAGTAGTTGAGCCAGTTCGCAAACAGAAGATTCGCCACTGAGCGCCAGCGCACGACGGGCGTCCGCGTCGGATCATCTGCGGGATAGTAGTTCTGCGGGATCTCGATGGGAAGCCCCGCCGCCACATCGCGGTCGTACTCCTGCTTCAAAGAAAGCGGATCGTACTCCGCATGCCCCGTGATGAAGAACTGCCTCTTCTCGATATTGGCAATCGCGTAGACGCCCGCGCGGCTTGCCGACTCCGCGAGGATCGTCAGCTCCGGCACGCGCTCGATGTCCCCTTTGCGCATCTCCGTATGGCGCGAATGCGGCACATAGAACTCATCGTCAAAGCCGCGGAAGAGCCTCTCGTGCTCGACGCACAGATGATGCTTGTAGACGCCGAAGATCTTCGTGCCCGTATCCTGCTTGTCGATGCCGTAGTGGTAGTAAAGCCCTGCCTGCGCACCCCAGCAGATATGAAACGACGAGTAGCAATGCTTCTTGCTCCACTCCATGATCTCGGCGACTTCGTCCCAGTAGGCGACCTCCTTGAAGGGCATCTGCTCGACGGGCGCACCCGTGATGATGAAGCCGTCGTACTTCCTGTGGCGCACCTCGGCGAATGTGCCGTAAAACTCCGCGAGATAATCCTGCGATGTATGCTGCGGCACATACGACTCCGTATAGATGAAATCGACCTCGACCTGCAGCGGCGTATTGCCGAGAAGGCGCAGAAGCTGCGTTTCCGTCACCGACTTGTTCGGCATGAGGTTCAGGATCAGAAGCCGCAAGGGGCGGATGTCCTGACTGTAGGCGCGCTCCGCGTCCATGACGAAGATATTCTCGCCCTCCAACACCTGCGCCGCCGGCAAATTATTCGGTATTTTGATCGGCACGAAACCGCCTCACTTTCTCTCAGCGGAAAACCGCCGCAACCGTGATTCAGTTTAGCATAGAACGTGTAAAAGTGTCAAATGAGAAGGGCGGAGGAAATGCAAAAAGCCGCCTCTCGGCGGCTTAAGGAAGCACGGATAAATTTAGCGTTTTCTTAAATATAATGAGCTTCTGCATATTCTTGGAACAACTGCGTGACATTCTCCCAATCATCCGAAGACAGGCTGCCGATGCGACGATCCATATCCACGAACGGAATCGGGCGACTTTTCCCTATGTTGGCAGTTGGCAAATGGTCAATGGGAATCTCTGCCCAGTCAAACAATGCAATTTCATACTCGCCCTGTGCAACGCGAGAATATATCGGAATCGTCAAGGCAAAACGATTTTTCATATCCACATGCACGACAATCACCGGACGCAGCTTCCCTTCTCGGGGATTGTCCTCAAAGGCAACCCACGCCCGCCATACCTCGCGAGGCTCAATAATTCGCGACATGATGCCTCTCGCCCTGATCCATAGCATCGAAGGCTGCGTCCCAGCAATCTTCCTTCATCCACGGATCGTTGCGGGAAACGAGACAACAACCGGCATCGTCCTGCTTGTAGGAAGCTGACACCGCCGCATAAATTTTCTCGTGGTTCTTTTCCATAAAATCAGCAAAATCCCGCATTTTTGCACCTGCTTTCTGCAAGGAAAATCTCTTTTTTCTCATTATATTTGATGCAACGATGGAAATCAACCACTTGCGCGGGAAAGCAGGCAGTTCACACGTCTTATTCTATGTGTTACACTATTCGGCGAAAGGAGCCGTACATGATAAATGAAAGAGTCTCTGAGAAAATATCTCGGCTTACAGGCGCCGAGCAGTCCGCACTTCCGCAGCAGATGAAAATAGCCGCCCTTCCGCAGTGATCGGAAGGGCGGCGCACTTTTGATCGATTTCATTTCATAAGAATCAATTTATTTTAATATAAAGCATTTGTATGTTACAATTCCGTAAAAATGATATATAATAGATGCGCGAAACATTCGTAACATTCTCCCGGTGAAAGGCGGTATGAATCATGGCAGACAAGGCAAAGACGCCCCGCGTCGTCATCCTCGGCGGCGGCATCGCGGGCATACGCGCGGCGAGGAAGCTCGCGAATGAGGCTGTCGACGTCCTCATCATCGACCACAACAACTATCAGGTCTTTCAGCCGCTGCTCTATCAGGTGGCGACCTCGATGCTCTCGGCGGACGAGGTCATCTACCCGATCCGAGGCTTTTTCCGCAGCGCTTCGAACGTCAACTTCCTGCTCGCCGAAATCGAGGGAATCGACGCGGCGGCGCAGACCGTGCGCACCGATCAGGGCGAGATCGACTACGATCATCTCATCATCGCGCTCGGCTCGACGCCAAACTTCTTCGGCTCGAAGAGCATCGAGAAAAACTCCCTGCCTTTGAAGACCCTCGTCGACTCCATCGAGATCCGCAGCCACGTCC
>CAMURM010000144.1 GCA_947097535.1 uncultured Selenomonas sp. | reverse complement strand
TGCAAGGAAGGCTTTGTTGTATAATCAGCAACGGTAATTATGTGACGAGCTGGAAACAAAGGGGCTTGGAACGATTTATGACATTGACTGCCCACGACCGTAAGTACCTCGCGATTGCTATGCCTGCCGCCATGGAAGGCGTATTCATGAATCTCTTGAGCATGGCGGATCTCGTCATGGTCGGTGCTTTGGGAACGCTCTCCATCGCGGCGATCGGCATCTTCGAGCAGCCGCGCATGGTGCTTTTGACCGTCGCGCGTGCCTTCGCCTCCGTGCTCGTGCTCCTCGTAGCGCGGCGCGTGGGCGCGGGAAAGCAGCAGGAAGCGGGGGAGACGCTTCTTCATTCCGTATTCGTCACGGTGCCGATCCTCGCCGCCATGCACCTCATCGCCTTCTTCTTTTTGGACGATGTGCTGTTTCTCATGGGGGCGAAGGACGAGTATCTTTCCCTCGCCCTTACCTATGCGACGATCGCCGTCGCGGCAGTCTTCTTTCTGTCTCTGGCGACGCTGCTGCAGGCGGTACTCATCGGCTTCGGCAACACGGCACTCGTGCTTGCTATCAATGTGGGGAGCAACGTCATCAATGTCATCGGCAACGCGTTTTTGATCTTCGGGCTCGGGCCTTTTCCGGCGCTTGGCGTCGAGGGCGCGGCGATCGCCACGTTTCTGGGCTCGTTCTTTGCATTCGCCTCGACGCTCATTGCACTTTTCCGCTTAGGCATTTTCCGCGGCATGGAGCGTATTCTTCCGAGCTTGACTTTTTTGAAAGAATTTGGTAGACTGTTCGCGGGAATTTTCGGAGAAATGGGCTGCGAGCGCGTCGGCATGGTTCTTTATTCGCGCATGGCAGCTGAGCTCGGTACGATTCCCTTTGCTGTGCACAGCATATGTATGAACTTCTGCGATCTTTACTATGGTTTTGCCCAGGGCATGGGCAAGGCGAGCATGGTGCTCGCGGGTCAGTCCTGCGGCGCACGCCGCGTCTACGGTTGGCGCGCTTACCTGCACGTCGGCGTTCGGTGGGGACTGGGATTTTCCCTGGTCGCCGCTCTGTTGACTGCGCTTTTTTCGAGCTCCATCATCGGCTTCTACGACAGCGATCCGGCGGTCATCGCCATGGGGACGCCCATCATGCTCTTCGTGGCTGTCGTGAGCTTCCCCGAGGCGCTGGCGCTGATCTTTGCCGGTGTCCTGCGCGGCAGCGGCAAGACGGGACAGGTGGCGATGTGCTACTTCGTCAGCGTGACCTTTCTGCGGCCGCTTTTCACGGCATTTTTGCTCTACGGACTCGGGCTTGGCATTCTGGGCGCCTGGATCGCGCTTCTCTTTGACCAATGCCTGCGCGCGGCTTCCTCCGGCTTCCTCGTGCGGCGCACGCGCGTCGCGGAGCTTATGGACAAGGCGTAGCAGTGTCCGATAAACATCTATCATGAAAAATTCAGGAGGAATTTTACACATGAACAAGAAACTTTTGACAGCAACACTCGCTGCAGCACTTTCGTGTACGACGGTATCGGCTTTCGCAGCGGCAAATCCCTTCGCCGACGTGCCGATGGATCATTGGGCATACGATGCCGTAGCCGAGCTTGCTGACGAAGGCATCATCGAAGGCTATGGCGACGGCACCTACCGCGGCCAGAACGAGATCACGCGCTACGAGATGGCGCAGATGGTCGCCAAGGCGATGGCGAAGGAAGATCAGGCGAACGCCCAGCAGAAGGCGATGATCGACCGCCTCGCGGCTGAGTTCAGCGCTGAGCTCAACAACCTCGGCGTGCGCGTCTCGAACCTCGAAGACCGCATCGACAATGTGAAGTGGGGCGGCGAAATGCGCTACACTGCCAGCAAGACGAGTTTCCACGAGGGAAGAGACTATTCGGCGAATACCTTGCAGCTTCGCTTGAAGCCCGTCGCTACGATCAACGACCACTGGCTCGTACGTGCGCGCATCGACGGCACTGCCGATATGGCAAAGGATACCTCGGGCGCATTGAAGCTCAAGCAGGCAAATGCCGAGGGGCACTACGGCAACTGGACGATTGAGGCTGGTCTCCTTCCCGTGACGACGGAGCAGGGCATCGTCTATGATGATAACCTCTCCGGCGGACAGGTCACTTATGCGACGGACAAGGTCACGGCTGTTCTGACGGGTGGACGCATCAGCGCAGGCAGATTTGCCCCTCGTTACAAAAACGGCGATACAACGCAAAATTTTGCTATGGATACCGGTGACTTTGGCAAGGCGGCATTGACGTTCCGTCCAAATAGCAAATTCGATATCACGGGCGAGTACATCCATATTTCGGGTCTTGAGTCAAAAGGCTATACGCCGGAAACGAAGGCATATGGCAGCGATACGGTTGGCATCTGGGGCATCGGCGCCAACTACAAGTTCGACAAGAACGTCAAGCTCAGCGGCTACTATGGCGAAAATACGAAAGGCGACCTCGAAAAGAAGTTCAACCGCAACTTCAACGCCGAACTCAGGTACAAGGGAGCTTCGAAAGCCGACCACGGCAGCTTCGGTCTCTACGCCGCCTACCGTCATCTCGGCAACACGAGCATCGTCGCGCCGACGTTCGGTGCGTTCGAATCCAGCTGGAAGGGCTGGGAGGTCGGCGGCGAGTATACGTTCGCGAAGAACATCGTCGGCTACGTTGCCTACGTTGATGGCGAGAACATCGCCGACAGGGGCACGGACGTGAAGAAGATCTGGTCACGTATCAAGTATTTCTTCTAAGAGTTTCCATAATGCACTACAAAAGTCGAGAGGCGAGTTTTATTGCCTCTCGGCTTTTCGCATTTTGCGCAACATCGACGATTTCGCTTTACACAGACTATACACTCCCACAAAAGAAAAAAGCCATCCTCAATGAACAGCTTATTCATCGAATATATCTGCATGAGTTCCGGTTTCGACAAGGGTCAAGGTGAGGATGTCATTTTCAACGAGATACACCAACAACCAATCCGGTTGAATATGGCACTCGCGAAATCCCGCCCAATTCCCATGGAGTTCGTGGTCACGGTATTTGGCATCTAGCTTGTGCATCTGTCTCAATTCCTCGACAACATCATCCAATAGTTTGAGGTTCAAGCCGCGTTTTTGGCGCGCTTGTAACTTTTCTTATAGGCGCTGGTGAATTTGATGTGATAGGTCATTCTTCTAACGCCCTCTTCAGTTCGTCCATATTGTCGTAGCTGGGAACATTCGGATCGCGGGAGATTCTTCTTGCTTCTTCCATAGCGGTCAAAGTGCTTTGCTTATAACGGGGCATTTCGATAGAAAAAGGGATGCCTCCACGAAGAACGCACTGATGCAGAAACATATTAACGGCACCGGACATATCCAAGCCCAGCCCGGAAAACAAAATCCCGGCTCGTTCTTTTATATCCCGGTCAATTCTTATTTGAGTAGGAACAGTTGACATGATGACTACACTCCTTCCTTTTAGAAATAGTATATCTTGTTTGGTTTACGATGTAAAGCAAAATTCTTGTTCATGACTGAGGTGCGGGAAGTAAAATCTCCAGAACCGCGCCATTACTGGATCGGAGACGGGGAAGCAGCCAATTTTCGATTGGACTTGCAGCTTTTGACAACAGATGGTATAATGAATTCATATTTTCATAGAGTAAAGCACTAAAGAACCCGCTGCCGGAAAGAAGAAGGATGGGATGACCATGATCAACGAAAAGCTGCGCAATGAGCTGACGGATCAGCTTATGGCGGCAGTTTTGCATTTGTGCAATGCGGAGGAAAGCTATGCTTTTTTCGAGGATATATGTACGGTCGCCGAGCTCAAGGCGATGGCGCAGCGCCTTGAGGTAGCGTCCATGCTGCGTCAGGGGTATACATACGATGCCATCGTGGAGCGCACGGGAGCCAGCACGGCGACGATCAGCCGCGTGAAGCGCTGTCTGAACTACGGCGCTGACGGCTACGAGCTCGTCCTGGAAAGAATGCGGCAGGCAGAGGGCGGCGAAGACAGGCAAGAGGAGAAGTAAGATGCACGAGAATGAATTTGTTTTTGAGATTCCCTACGGCACGCGGGATCTCCTGCCGCGGGAAGCGCAGGAAAAACGCCGCGTCGAGGCGGCGCTCAGCGAACTCTTCTGCCGCTGGGGCTACGATGAGATCGTGACGCCGGCGATCGAGTACCTCGATACCTTGACGATCGGCAACGGGCGCCGCCTGGAGCCGCACATGTTCAAACTCTTCGACAAGGACAATCGGACGCTGGCGTTGCGCCACGAGATGGCGACGCCCATCGCGCGCCTCGTGACGAGCCGCATGACGGAGGAGCCGCTGCCGCTGAAGCTCGCCTACATCAGCAATGTCTTTCGTTGGGAGCAGGCGCAGGCGGGGCGCCAGTGCGAGTTCAACCAGGCCGGCGTCGAGCTCATCGGCACGAATGACGTCGCAGCCGACGCCGAGGTCATCGCCCTGGCGATCGAGGGCATGAAGGCGGCGGGACTGCAGGATTTTCAGGTCTGCCTCGGGCAGGTCGATTTCATCAGCGGCATGATGCGCCAGCTCCATCTCACGGAGGTGCAGCAGGAGCGCGTCACGCAAGCCCTGGAGCGCCACGATCTCGTAGCGCTCGCCGCGATCGCGGACGAGACGGAGCTTCCGCGCGCGGCGAAGGAGAGCATGAAGAAGGTGCCGACGCTGCACGGCAAGGAGGAGGCTCTGCAGGAAGCCTACAGCCTCGCCCTGAATGAGCAGGGCAGGCGGGCGCTCGACAATCTGTCGGAAATCTACCGTCTCCTGCAGGAATACGGCGTTGCCGAAGATGTGTACTTCGATCTCGGCGTGATTCGCAATTTGAACTACTACACGGGCATGGTCTTCGAGGCGTACGCGCCGGGCATGGGCTATCCGATCTGCGGCGGCGGCCGCTACGACGAGCTGCTCGCGGGTTTCGGCAATGCCTGCCCCGCCACGGGCTTTGCCCTCGGCATTGAGCGCCTGCTTCTCGCCAAGGAGCGCCAGAGCGAGCAGCAGCGCGCGCTGCAGAAGGACTGCTACATCGCCTACGCGCACGGCAAGCTGGCCGAAGCCCTGCAGGCAGCGAAGAAGCTGCGGGCAGAAGGGAAGGTATGCGAGACGGCGTTTCAGGCGCAGCCGAAGCAGAAAGCTGATGCGTACAGGCTTTCCAAAGGCTATGAAGAGCTGATCTATATTTCATGAAACAGAGGATCCTGCAATTTTTTTATGGGCTTACGGCGCATCTGCGCGAGCGCGACCATGCCTTTGTCCGCCGCTTCCTCAGTGAGGAGGAGAGGGCGCTTTTCTACGCGATGGACGTCGTGGATCAGCGCCACGCCGTTCATACGGCGTATACGGCGCTGGAACT
>CAMURM010000143.1 GCA_947097535.1 uncultured Selenomonas sp. | reverse complement strand
CTGTTGACTGGCGGGGAGCCGCTGAACTTGGCAGTTTGTTTGAAACTTATTGGCGCCGCTACGAGCCTGTGGGAGCAGAATCGTTCATTGATTTGCGTTCATGGGAGAGCAGCTTCTCTGAGAGTGTTGAGTCAAATGAAACCGGGGAAGAGGCGGTCACTATAGGCGAAGACGCATAATCCTGGTAATACCACTGAATTTGGAAGGGCTCTTGCATAAGTCGAATCTGACTTATGCAAGAGCCCTTAGAAAATGATAACGGGAGCTGAAAAATTCCCCTCAACATATAATCGACGGAGTGCATGCGGAGAAATTTCGTATGCATTCCGTTTTTATTTGACGGCCACTAAACATATCGGGTACTTCGGAAAGTGATAGCAAATAGCAGGAAAGTGATTGCGTCTTGCCCGATTTTTTATGATAAAATAATAGTACGATAGTATCCGGATGCCTCAAAGGCGTAGATCGCCTGGTTTTGTGGTTAAGGAGAACGAGATCGATTGTAAGGCGATGGCGATGACGAGAGAAGGGCACGCTTTCATCTCGTTTTGAACGCGCAGTTTTGACGTACGTGTTTTGCAGCAAGGGAGGAAATAAAAATGGCTGGATTTATGAGAATCGCAAAGCGTCGTGCAGAGAAACGCTCGCTGACGCAGAAAATATTGGCCAGCTTGACCGCTTTCGGCGTCATGACGGGGCCGTGGTTCGCGCAGCTCGCGGCCGCCAATGCGATAGAGAAGGCGGACGCAAGCAAGGCGGGGACGATCACGACGAACGGCGCCGTGACGAACGTGCTGGCAGATAGTGTGCGAGGAGACAACGCCATCAACACCTTCAAGCATTTTTCCCTCGATCAGGGCAATATCGCGAACCTTTATTTCGGCACGACGACGGCGGGCGGCGCGAAGAATCTGATCAATTTCGTCAATGAAGCCATCTCGATCAACGGTACGGTCAATGCGGTTCGCGCCAACAAGGTCGGCGGCAATCTCTACTTCGTCAGCGTGGACGGCATGACCGTCGGCGCGTCGGGCGTCGTGAATGCGGGCAGCATCCATGTCATCACGCCGACGAAAGGCGGCTACACGGCACTTCAGAGCAGTGCGAACGATGGAACCGCTCTGCCGTTTGCTTCGGGAGAGGTGGCGATCAATCCGTCGGGGACGATCTCCGTCGCAGGTAAGCTGAACGCTGTGGACGGCATCCGTCTGGAAGCGGCTACGATCAATCTCGCCGGTACAGCTCACCTGAAGACGGCGCCGACGATTGACTTCAAGGATCTCGTCAACACGACGGACGTCCATGGGAATCTCGTCTCGGCAAATCTCAGCGGCAATCTCGTCATGGACGCCGAGGAAAACGGCGACATCGTGCTGCGCGCCGTGGCGGATGGGCTCGCTATGGCCTCAGACAAGGGCGTGGAGGAGACGTTCAAGGACTTTGCACCGCGCTATCGGACAGCGACGGTCACGGCGGAGGCGGGCAGTGTCATAGAGGCGCGTTCGCAAAGGGATGCCTATACGGCAGATGAGAAAAGCGGCGGAAATGTCACCATCGAGGCGCGGGCTACGAGTCGGGATCCGGGCTGGTCGTTTGATCGTATGCCCGAAGATCTGCAGACCACCATCGGCTCCATTGACAATCCTCTGGGGCAGATTGTCTACACGAAAGCGGATATTAAGCTCAACGGCAAGATCGATGCGAACAAGATCAAGGTTGCTGCGACCTCGACGAATTCGTACAACAGTTTTAACGACAGCACATCGTTGGGGAATCTCTCGGGCGATATTAAGGCGCTTGGCCATATGGGCAAGACATTGACGAAGATCACGACGATCACCAATATGCTGAAGGTCGATCCCATTTACAGCTACATGGGTTCGGAAGCGAACGTCTCCGTCGGCAAGAAGGCGGTGCTGACCGCGCGTGCGCTGAGCAGCACAGATGCGGACGCAGCCAAGGCGGAGGCGGCAAACGCCAAGAATCCCGCGCTTTCCATCACGGCGGAGAGCAAGACGCAAAACATCGTACAGGCGTCGACTTCGAGCGTCGACACGCAGATGATAAAACCCAAACTCAAGCCGGAGAAGGAGCAGGCAGGAACGCGCCCGGCGGGGCAGGGGCCGAAGGTCACGAATATCGCCGGCGCCGCCGTCGCTTACGGCGGCTCGGACAGCAAGGCGAACATCACCATCGACGGTACGCTGGAAGCGCCGGGGCGCGTCGATGTGAACGCGCAGTCCACGAATGCTCTCGTGGTGAAAGCAAATGCAAACGGCGCGAAGGCTACCGTCGGCACGGAGCCGCTCGTCAATGCCGCCGTCGCCGTAGCGACGGGACACAACGACGCACAGGTAACGCTTGGGGAGACGTCGCGCATCAGCAGCACGGACAACGATGTGCAGGTGAAGTCGATTGCTGCAAACAGCATCGACGTTGCGGCGGTTGTGAAGGAAAACGTCTCTGCCGTCGCCGCGACGGCGGTCGCAGATCTCACGTATAAGAGCAATGCGACACTGGACATGAACGGCGCCGTCGCTGCCACGCGCTATGTCGTCGGCGCTGCGAACAACACGACGGTGCGCAACAACGTGACCGCGAGCAACGCAGCTATCGGAGCGAATCCGCCGCCCGAGCAGATGAAGCCCGAAGAAGCCAAGAACGGTGTGATTGAAGCGAATCGCCTGCAACTAGTTTTGCAGAACCGCCAGAAAGAACTCAAGGGCGAGCTGGATGCACGCCAGCCGCAGGAAAAGCGCGGTATGCTGCAAGGGCTGACGCAGATGTTCACGCTCGGCACGAGCGTCGCCGTGGGCGTCGAGACGAACACAGCGACGGTCAATGTCGGCAAGACGGCGAATATCGGCATCACGAACAAGGTGCCCGTGACCAAGCTGGTCAAGCTCATGGCAGAAAACAATATGTCGGATGTGCATATGTCGGCGCAGGGCGGCATGGTCAATACGAAGGATGACGAAAAGACGAAAGTCCTCGCGGACGCATCCGTTCTTGTCAGCGTGATCGACAACAAGGCAGAGGTCAATGTGGCGGACGGCGCGGAGGACACGACGGACGAGCACGGGAAAAAGGTGCAGCGCCATGCGAATATCCAGGCAGGGATGGTGGATATCAGTGCGAACAGCCATCAAGACTATAACCGCATCAAGGGACTCTTTGACAACCTGATGAAGATATACGGCGGGGCGACGGATTTCATCAACGACGTAGAGGAGATGCAGAAGCTTTCCGCAAAGGAACAGACGCAGATCAAGGACTATGTGGAGCAGCTCGGCAAGTTGGTCAACGATCTGCGCTCCCTTGCGCAAAAGAGTACGGGTCTTAATATTGACAACTACGTTGGAAACGCGACGAAGTTCCCCCTGAGCATTACGAATATTATCACGAGCGCGCTGTCCTTGGGTGCGGGCATCGAGCAGATCGTTGCCAGCAAGTCGCAGGGCTTCAAGTATGAGCTTAACGTGGCGCTGACCTCCTTCACATCGCAAGCGATGATGTTCCTGACGCCGGAGAACTATGCCAATTTTGGAGCAGCGGCTTCGGTCAATACGGTCGAGGGCGACGGCGGCAAACTCGGCATCTCCGGCGCAGCGAACGTCAACTTCCTCACGCAGAAAGCGAACGTTCATATCGGCGATCACGCGGCGGTCACAGCGCTCGGCGGCACGACGAAGATCGACGCACGGGCGGAGCAGACGAACGTGGTGATGAACGGCAAGCCGAACGTCAGCATCGATGTGAAAAACCTCGCCGAAACTATGGTGAAAATCCGCAAGGAAGTCGAGGAGATCTTCAAAGATCCGAAGAAGATAGCGAATCCGGCGGTGATGGAGAATTACCAGAAGGATCTGACTGAAAGGGTCAAAAGCTGCATCTCAATGGCGGGGACGGATACTGCCCCCGTTTCCCTCGGCGGCACGCTGGGCGTCGCACGCCATTCGACGGTGGGGACGGTCACTGTCGGCGCCGGGGCGCGTGTGACGGGCGCGGGCTTGGAGATCGGCGCCCACAATCAGAATGTGACGACCGACCTCTCCTACAGCGCCGGCAAGTCCGGCACGGCAGGATTTGAAGGCATGGCTGCCTATCTGGGCGGCGAGGGGACGAGCCGCATCACGGTCGATCGGTCTGCCGCTCTGACGGCGAAGGCTCTGGCAGGCCCAAAGATGGGTGAGATGGGTGTGATCTCGCTCAAGAGCACGGCGAACACCGTCCTTACGAATCTCGCGGGGGCGGTCGCATGGAGTCAGGGTGCGGCATCGGTCGGCGCGGCGGGCGCTGTCACGGACTATAATCTGTCGAACAGGATCCTCGCCGGCGGCACGTATCAAGGGCGCTCTCTCGCTGTGAATGCGCTGACGGACGGCGTCGTCAACACGCTTTCGGTGGCGGGTTCGCTCACCTCCGACAAGGCGGGGAAGCAGGGAAATCTTTCGGCAGAAGAGACGGAAACAGCACCCTTGCGTCCGGCGGACGTCCTGCAGGACGAAGTCGCCCAGCCGGAAGCCGGGGCGAACGAGGCGGCGGTGGTCGCGCAGAATACGGCGAACGAGAACACGCAGGCAGCCGCGAATACGACGGCAAACGTCCAGCAGGGCACGACGAACGACGTAGCGGCGCAGGCGGAAAAAAACGAGAAGGCGCCGAAGGTGCAGATCGCGGGCGCGGGGAGCTTCTCGCTCAATCTGATCGACGCCGAGACCGAAGCGAAGCTTGACGGGGCACACGTCAAGCTCTTTAAGAATGCTTCGGACACGACGGCGGGCGATATGAATGTGAAAGCGGAGGACGCGTCCTTCCTCGGCGCCTGGAGCGGCGCGGCAGCTGTGACATGGAAGCAGTCGGCGGCGACGAAGGGCGTGCAGAATGCGGCAGGCGAGATAGAGCTGAAGAACCAGCACGCGCAGGAGGGCGCCGTCACGCAGCTCGACGGCAGGACGAACGGTGCTCCGGGGGCGTCGACGACAGTGCGGCCGGAAGATATGCCGCAGGACATCGAACAGCATACCGAAAAAGTGAAAGTCGCGCTGGCAGGGGCGGCTGCTTTGAATGTCGCAAATCAGAAGGTGCAGTCCCTCATCGAAGGCGCGACGATCGAGAACGCCAACGACGTGCGAAACATCGCCCAAAAGGACGGCGCCTCGGCAGCGGCGGCGCTCGCCCTCTCCCTGACGAAAGCGGCGGCCGAAGGGGAGACGGTTTCCTTCGGCGGCGCGGGTGCGTTTTCTTTCAACAAGGCGGAAAACGAGATTTCGGCGAAAATCTCGGGCACAAATACGAACCTCAATGGGCTCAGCGGCAGTCTCTACAACCTCGCCTACAGCAGTGACACACAGATTGCGGGCGGCATC
>CAMURM010000142.1 GCA_947097535.1 uncultured Selenomonas sp. | reverse complement strand
GCGCCCGCGCCGATGAGGCGCACGCGCTCCTGATAGACAGCGGCAGCGAACTTCTGCATCGTCACGCCATCGGGCGGCGTACCCGTGATCGTGTAGAAGGGTACGAAGCCCGCCCAGGCGATGAGGATGCCGACGAACATGGCAAGGCCGCTCGCAATGCCGATGAGGTAGCCCGCGCCGACGAGTGCCGAAGAGTAGCCGATCGGGAACTGCGTCATGCCGCGCCCGACGGGAATCCAGACGGAAAGGGCGCTCGAAAGCACCTGAAAGCCGCTCGTGCAAAGGGCGATGATGCCGGCGACGAAGCTGCCCGACAAAATCTCCTTGAGCCCCGTGCTCTCTTTTTTGCCTCCCTCACCATGCGTATTGACCTTCAATATTTCCGCCGCCGCGACGCCCTCGGGATAGGCGAGATCGCTGTGAACGACCATGGCGCGGCGCAGAGGAATCGTGAACAAGACGCCCAAACAGCCGCCGCACGCCGCGACCAAAAGCGTCTGCGTGAACTCGAAGCCGTGCCAGTAGCCGATCATGAGCATGCCCGGAATGATGAAGATGATCGCCGACAAGGTACCGGCAGCCGATGCCTGTGTCTGCACCATGTTGTTTTCGAGGATGTTGGAATCCTTCGCCATCTTCAAGACCGCCATGGAGATGACAGCAGCCGGAATGGCGGACGAGAAGGTCAGTCCGACCTTCAGCCCCAGATAGACGTTCGATGCCGTAAAGACCACGGTCAGTACGGCGCCCAGGAGCATGCCGCGCAGGGTCAGCTCGGGCAGTCGCAGCTCGTGCTGCATAAACTCGTTGTGTTCATTTTTCATCGTATCGCTCCCCGTAATGATTTGCGCCCCATAAACAGGCGAATACATGCGTATCCATTATAGCACATATTTATATCACATATAGCAGAATTTATATAAATTTTTTCTCGGAAAATTCCTATCTGCAAAAAATGCACGGCATCGCCGCGCAAAAAAATCGCTGCGACATTTCTGCCGCAGCGATTTGGGAAACACCAAAATCCTTCAGCCCGCGAGCTTCCCTTTCATGACATCGATCGCCTTCAGCAGCTGCTCGTCGGCGGTGTCGTCTCCTTGCAGCGTGACGGCGACATCGGGCTCGATGCCCGTGCCATCGATACTCCTGCCGGACGGCGTATAGTACTTGGCGATCGTGAGCTTCAGCGCGTCGTCGTCGTAGAGCGGCAGGACGACCTGCACCGAGCCCTTGCCGTACGACTTTTCGCCGACGAGCGTCGCCGCGCCCGTGTCCTGCAGAGCGCCCGCGAGGATCTCGCTCGCTGAGGCGCTGTTGCCGTCGATGAGCACGACGAGAGGATATTTCGCCTCCGCAAGTTCCGAGTCATACTCCTCCTTCGTGCCGTCGCGCTGGACGACGGAGACGACAGGTCCCTTCGGCACGAGCATGTTGGCGACCTCCACGCAGCTCGTCACGAGGCCGCCGGGATTTTCACGCAGATCGATGATCATGCCTTTGACGCCCTCGCTCTCAAGCGCGCGGTAAGCCTCCCTGAACTCCTCTGCCGTGCGCTCGGAGAACGACGCGATGCGGATGTAGCCGATGCCGCCCGTGTCGGGCAGCATCTGCCCCGCGACCGTACGCACCTGAATCGTCGCGCGCCGCACGGTGTAGTCCCTATCCTCTTCGCCCGCGCGGCGAATCTTCAGCGTCACCTCGGTATCGACCGCGCCGCGGATGTGCAGTGCGACTTCCTCCGGCTCGATCTCGCTCGTCGGCGTGCCATCGACGGCGATGATCTCATCGCCCGTCCTGATGCCTGCCGCTTCGCTCGGCGTTCCCTCCATCACGGAGATGACCGTGATCTTGTTGTCCTTGAAGCCCATGACGACGCCGACGCCGCCGAAGCTGCCTTCCGTATGCGAGCGCATGAGCTCGTACATCTTCTGATCGAGATAAATGGAATGGGGATCGTCAAGTGTCTTGACCATGCCCGAAATGGCGCCGTCGATGAGCCTCGTATAGTCCACGTCGCGCACATACTGCGTCTCGATGAAGCGCAGAGCACCAAAGAAGCGCAGGACGTCCTTCACCTTCTGCCCGTTGAAGCCCATGAGGGCGTAGAAGCCCGACACCGTCGCGGTAAAGGTCACGACAGCCGTAGCGATGACGAGCAGGAAAATGCTTCTCTTTTTCAAAATATCCTCCATCTCACTCAAAGGAGCCTATTAAAGGAGCCTATCAAAGATACCCCATGGGATCTACAGGCTCACCGTCGACGCGCACCTCGAAGTGGCAGTGCGGCCCCGTAGAGTTGCCCGTCGAGCCGCATTCGGCGATCGCCTGTCCCTGCGAGACGCTCTGCCCCTCGCTGACGAGGAGCGCCTGATTGTGCCCGTAGAGCGTCGATATGCCGCCGCCGTGGTCGATGATGACGGCGTAGCCGTAGCCCGAGATCCAGCCCGCGTAGGAAACGATGCCCGCGCCCGCCGCATGGATCGTATCGCCGTAGTCGCCGCCGATATCGATGCCCGAGTGGAAGCGGCTCGCACCCGTGATCGGGTGGATGCGCCAGCCGAAGGGCGAGGTGATCGGCCCGCCGAGCGGCCAGTTCAGCGCACCGCCGCCCGAGAGCGCGGGCGTTGCCGGCTGATAGCGGCTGTTTCGGATCATCTGCTCGACTTCTTTGGACGCCGCGAGATTTTCGTTGATGATGCGCTCCTGCGTCGCGCGATCCGTTTCCATCTTGTCGATGACTGCCTGCTTCGCCGCCTGCTTCTTCTCCGCCTCTTTTTTGCGCTCGTCGGCGGAGGCGACGAGCTTTTCCTTCGCCTTCCTGTCCTCTTCGAGCGCCTTCTGTGAATTCTCGATCGCGGTCTTTTCCGCAAACACGATCTGCACGAGATCGTAGTCCTGCTCAATGACGCGCTTCAAAAGATCCATGCGCGTGAAGAAGTCCTGAAAATCCTTCGCCCCGAAGAGCACGTCGAGATAGCTGATCTGCCCGTTGATATAGATGTCGCGCACGCGCTTGGCGAGCTGATCGCGCTTCTTCACGAAGTCGCGGTTCAAGACCTTGAGCTTCGCCTCGTTCTCGTCGATGCGCTCCTCCGTCGCATCGAGTTCCTCGCGTACATCCTTGTAAGCCTTCGTCGCTTCGTCCGCCGCCTCGTCGATCACGCGCTTTTCCTCGGAAAGCCCCTCGATTTTGGACTCGATCTCATCCCGCTTCTTCTGCGCCTGCTCCGCCTTTTCGATATGCGCGTCACGCTGCTCTTCGAGCGTTTCCGCCTGAGCGAGCGGCGAGAGCGTCACGAGATAGAGAGCAGCGAAAAGCGCCGCTGCCTTCTTTCGCGCATTTTTCCCTTTGGAATCAACAAACATGAAAAAGCCCCCTAGACCTTGAGGAAGCGCTTGAGCGAGATCGTGCTGCCGAGGGCGCCGATTCCCATGCCGCTCAAGACCATGACGATGGTGATGAAGTTGACGAACGGGTACTGCGGTATGAGCGGCAGAAACGCCAGCGTGCTGTAGACCTTCGCCGTGATCAGCCCGTAGATGCTCCGAAGGGCGATCGATGCGAGGACGCCGCCAAAGAAGCCGAGCACAACGCCCTCTAAGAGGAACGGCCAGCGGATGAACCAATCCGTCGCGCCGACGTACTTCATGATGGCGATTTCCTTGCGGCGCGCAAAGACCGTCAGCCGTATCGTGTTCGAAATGATGAAGAGCGTCGCGCCCGCCAAAAGCAGCATGAGCGTGAAGCCGAAGATGCGCACGAGCCGCGTCATATCGAAGAGATGCTCGACGACGTCCTGCCCATACTTGACCGACTCGACGCCGCCGAACTTCTCGATCGCCTTCGCTGCCGTCTCGACCATCGTCGGCTGCTTGACCGTGACCTCGAAGGCGTTCGGCAGCGGATTCTTATCGTCGAGCGCATCGAGCAGATACTGCTGATCGCCGAGCCTCTCCCTGAGTCGCACGATGGCGTCCTCGCGGCTCACATACTGCACGCTCTCGATGCCCTGCATCTTCTTCAGATCGTCTTCGAGATCGTCAATGTCCGAGCCCTCGAGCTTATCTTCGAGGTAGACGTTGATCTGCACCTGCGACTCAAGCATTGAGGCCATGCGGTTCATGTTGAGCACGATGATGAGAAACATGCCGAGCACGAAGAGCGATACGGCGACCGTGCTGATGGAAGCGAACGACATCCAGTTGTTGCGCTTGATCGAGATGCAGACCTCGCGGATGAAATACTCCGTCGTCCTAAGCTTCATAGCCGTAGCCTCCTCTCGCCTCGTCGCGCACGATGCGCCCGCCCTCGATGGCGATGACGCGCTTCTTCATCGTGTCCACGATGTTCTTGTCGTGCGTCGCCATGACGATCGTCGCCCCCGCGTCGTTGATGCGGCGGAAGATATCCATGATCTCCCACGAGGTCTCGGGGTCGAGGTTGCCCGTCGGCTCATCGGCGATGATGAGCGCGGGATCGTTGACGATGGCGCGCGCGATCGCCACGCGCTGCTGCTCGCCGCCCGAGAGCTGCGACGGGAAGTTCTTCCACTTCTCCCGCAGCCCCACGATGTCGAGGACGGCGTTCACACTGCGCTGCATGAGGCGACGCGGCGCTTCGATGACCTCCATGGCGAAGGCGACGTTCTCGTAGACCGTCTTGTCGGGCAGAAGACGGTAGTCCTGGAAGATCACGCCGAGCCCGCGCCGCATGTACGGCACATCCTTCGCGCGCAGCTTCATCATATCGTGCCCGTTGACGCGCAGCTTGCCGCTCGTCGGCAGGATCTCCCGGAGCAGCATGCGCACGAACGTCGACTTGCCCGCGCCGCTCGCCCCCACGAGGAAAACGAAGTCGCCCTTCTCGATCTTGACGTTCACATGGTCGAGCGCCACCGTGCCGTTATCATAAACTTTGGAAACATCCTTCATATAAATCATTGCCGTGAATTCCCCCATATCAGATGCCGCTTTCTGGCATTCTTACCTATTATATCACATTTCTCCCAATTTCACTTCCTTAATTATCGCATAGAAATCCAAAGGCTTTAACAATAAATAATAAATCTCTATTGCGAACATGTACCATTTGTGGTATACTAACGGAAACGATGCTTTTCCGGGCGGCTTCAACCGCCCTCGCCAGTAAAAGGAGGAATTTCCATGCAGAAAATGTTAAACCAGCTTCTTTCCGACCTCGTCGTCGAATATCACAAGCTCCAGCACTATCATTGGTACGTCAAGGGTCCCGATTTCTTCCCCGTTCATGCACAGCTCGAAAACTACTACGACAGCGTGCGCGATGACATCGACGCCGTCGCCGAGAGCCTGCTGCAGATCAACCACGAGCCGCTTTCGTCCCTCAAGGACTTCCTCGC